>CAYGYC010000455.1:0-3606 GCA_964353755.1 uncultured archaeon
AGGGGTTTTTGTGGCTCTGAGGCAAATGTAAAAGCCCAATCGGGTGGGTGAAAAATAGTAAAAGAATGGTTCCAGTAACCAGTTGGAACATTCACATAATATTGAAAGCTCCAGAAAGTATTCAATCCATGATCAGTCTCTAAAAGAAGCCCTGTTTTGGAGGGATCTGCGGCATAGAGTGTTTCACCTGTTTTAGATGCAAAAAGATTCGTATTGCATTCAAATGTAACCGTTATATCGAAATTGGGATTTGTAACCGGGGATGGCACCCATGAAAAATTGACTCTAACGGGTGAATTGATCCAGGGACTAGATGGAATTAATCCACAACTTCCATACCCTATGCCACCATTGACTGTTAATCCATCCATCTTCAAATTGATTTGAGCAGGTGACACCTTGGTCTTAAGATATAATTTGAAATTATCGATCTTTACCATTGGTTTAATATCCGGATTATAATTAATCCCATAGGTCACTTCAAGACCAACTTTTACCTTAATTTTAGGTAATGTTATAGCAGAGACGTTTATAGAAACCATCCCAGTATTGTACCATTTCTGGAACGCCACTACATCAGAAAAGGATTTAGAATAGACTTCTGTATTATTAATCGATACAAATATCTTGAACGATCCTGTATATGGAGCAAAAGTATTATAGGCCCAATAATCAAAATTAATTCCCGCCCACACTATATTAGACCGATTGATGAGTAGATCTTGTTCTAACCATACTCGATCCCCGGTGTCATATATGGCATTAGTTTCATCTTCTAAAAGTAATAATACAGAATCATCATTCAGTGCATGTCCATTTTTCTCACGATGATAGTACCAATCATCATTATGATTGTTTCCAAGTTGCATTCCTGTCCAATTATAAAGTTTAGATTCATTATTGCGATAGTTGGGCATAATTGCATCGGGTATATAATCTGGATTTACTGTGGATGCATTGATAAAAAATGATAATTGATTGCCGATAATATCTCCTGATATTCCAAGTGTAATATTTGATTCGGCATCATCGGCAATAAAATTAGCGTTTAAATAATTATTGAAAAAATTATTTCCCGTTGCAGTAGGGGTATTATAGGTATTCTTATCATCCAAGGAATAGCCGACATCCTGCCCCGAAGTTATTAAATTTTGGGAACCCGCCTGATCTAAATACGTTATCAAATCACCAGGAAAAGAGGATGGGCTTAAAGGGTCCATGATATCGAAGGTTGGTCCCGCACACCAAATAACTAATCTTCGATTTCGAATTTGGTTCCAGCTGGGAGATTGAATGGTTTGGTAACTATATCCTAAACTCGTCAAACTATTCTCATAAGCGGTGTGGTAGGTGCCGCCACTATCATCATCAATAATTAAAATGTCTGCACCAGGTAAAAGACCCATCCAGCTCAATGTGCGACTTAATATTATATTGCGGATAGTAGTGTTAGATATTCTCTGAAAAATGAAAGCCATATAAAAGGTTTTATCGCGCCCTTCAGTTCTTACGGCAGCAATCTGACCATTACTATATTTAAAAACTTCCGAAATATTTTTGCTTATTCCGGAGATCTGGGGACCATCAAAAGCAGGGTTTAAGTTCCAACATCGGTTCTCAAAAATATCATAAAGATTTATAAGAATTTGATTTCCTTGCCAGTTAGGAGGGAGAATAGCGGATGCAGAACCCTTGGTAGTTAACATGGAAGTAGCATTATATCTTAACGTAACGGCTTGCCCAGCATCAGTTCTGTTGGCATATTCGATTACATCCAGTGCAGGAGTTATAGTAGAATAAGACGCAGAATGAATTGGGTTCGCGGAAGAATTAGGGCTTAACCCCGAGTTTAAAGTCTGATCAGGATTTATATTCGTCACGAGTAAAGGAACTAATAAACAAATAAAAACGATTGAAAAGAAGAAAATTTTTCTCATAACGATGACCTTCATTTGACGATAAAAGTCAATAGTTTAAATAAATAGTTTA
Source organism: uncultured archaeon (assembly GCA_964353755.1). Classification (GTDB taxonomy): domain Archaea; phylum Asgardarchaeota; class Lokiarchaeia; order Helarchaeales; family HEL-GB-A; genus CAYGYC01. Next base: position 1,990 of record CAYGYC010000455.1, read on the forward strand.
TGACCTCAGAGTTTATACAATTTATAGGCAAGATTTACTTTTTTAATCTTCAAAAAAGATTTTATCGAATTTGGAGCAGCGTAGAGGGAATGACCTGAACATAATGATTTTCATAAGTGTCTTCAAAGGTAAAATTGCCGCTGTTAAACCAGATTTTTTGAGGGATTGAGCAAGTGAGTTCATATTCACAGGTCAAAGTTTGATTGGGGCGAAGTTGGGGGAAATAGAATTTATTAGGGCTGATCAGTTGCAAGTGAGCTTTTTGTGGTAGTTGATCGGTGAGTTCTATATTTTGAAAGGTGAGATCCGTTGAATTCTTTATCTTAATTTTTACAGTAAAGGGTTTATTAGGAGCGCTCATTTCGGGATGAATTCGTTGGACTTCAAGTACTTGATTTTTAACATGGTTAAGAGTTTCAGTAAAGAGATTGTGAATATCCAAGGAAATGGAAGCGATATCGAGTTTGGTTGAATAAATTTTCCCCAATTGCAATGAAGAAAGGTATTCACAATGAATTCGGAGTTTCTGATTTTCTTCGGCTTCTGTAAATTTAGACAGTTCTTTCAGGACTTTTTTTGAATCGTCTGAATGGTTCCCCAGGATAAAAAAGAGCGCGGCTTTAATGATAAAGGTGCTTTGATGATCGGCGAGGTGTACATAACATTGCGCTGCAATTTCAGGATTGGATTCAATTTTGCCATATAATTTCGAAAACGTTAAATGGAGGGTTTCTAATTGCGAATCCATGAGCGGAGTGGTCTCATATCTACCAAGATAGGATAAGAAATATAAATAGGCGCTAAACTTTTTTTCATTAAAATTATGAATAATATCTTCGAACGATTCTTTCGAAGCCCAATGCTGGAGCCACTCATGCCGTAAGGTTTCTGCAAGTAAGAAATAGGCACCTGTTAATCCTAAAAGGGTGGCATGGTCGCTTTTTCTCATAAAAGAGGGAAAAATCAATCGATATGCTTCTCGAATCAGAAATCCATCGAACAGTTTGTGTGTGATTAATTCGAGGGGGAATTTAATGAAATTTTGATCTCGTTGAATAACTAACTTAGTTTCGACAGGTGCTTGATAAATGGTGATGATTGGAACTGGTTTTATTTTACAGGAAGTCTGTTTTTCAATTAAGGTCACATAATTTTGGAATTTTTCATTAAGTTGCTTTTTAATTTTCTCGAGTTTATTTTCTGGCGCGGATGGTTTGGGAATTTGGAATAAAAGGCTCGTCGCTTTTTCGAATTTTGCCTGTTCCTGTCCGAATTCGGGTTTCGGGATGTTAATGGCGTTGATGGTTACCCCATTTTCTAGAATGTAATACAGCCTATAATGCTCGCCATAATCTGCCAAAATCACATATGGAACTACCTGCCCCTTTAACCCGGAGAGAAGGAGGGATGGTCCATAACCGCGCTGCAATAAAACTGCCTTTTTAACGCGATAGCCAAGAATTTCGGTGGGCCGTTTCTCTCGAAACTCCTTTAGGGCAAAGTCGTACAATTCCTTTACAATAAAACGATTCTGCAAAAAGAAGTTCACTCCATTTAATATCCGTATTATTTTTAATATTTTTAATATCAATCTTACTTTTAACATTTTTAGGTATC
>CAYGYC010000456.1:0-3600 GCA_964353755.1 uncultured archaeon
TATTGGGTATTACACAGCCAAGCGTATCATATTATTTACATGGGGAACGCGGAGGGAAAGCAATTGATATAATTAAGAATAAAACAAAAAAACAATACGAGATTATTCTTGAATTGGTGGATAAACTAGTCAAAGAAGATATAACTACCGAGATATTGTTGAAAGAAGTTTGTACCATTTGCATGCAAGTACGTCTTATTTATATCCAAGAGGTAATCCCCGAAAAGGCTGAATTTCTTAAAAATATGTGTGTCTAAGAGGTGGTCTAAGGGGTGCAAGATTTCCCGAGGCAAATTCGAGAGCTTCAAGATGAAATTCTCAAGTTGAAAGAAGAACAAGATGTTTTTCTCATGGTACATTATTATCAACGCCCAGAAATTCAGGCCATTGCTGATGTTATAGGGGATAGTTTAGAGCTTTCCCGTAATGCCCAAAAGGTAAAATCGGATACGATTATTTTTGCGGGGGTCAATTTTATGGCAGAAACGGCATCCATTCTTAATCCAAAGAAAGTTGTATATCTCCCGGATATTAATGCAATCTGTCCTATGGCAAATATGTGCCCCGCCGCAGAAATCATAGCAATTAAAGAAAAATATCAATTACCCGTTGTTCTATATGTTAATACGCTCGCTGAAGCGAAAGCCCACGCCGATATTATGTGTACCTCCGCCAATGCCGTCAAAATTTGTCAGAGTTTAAATTCACAGTCCATTATTTTTGGTCCGGATTGGAATTTAGGTTGGCACGTGAATTGGAAAACGGGTTTGGAAATTATTCCAGTCCCTGAATATGGATACTGTTACGTTCATAAGAAATTCACCCCCGCGGACTTTCAAAAATTAAAGAAAAAATATCCCCTAGCCCTGATTACAGTTCATCCCGAATGTAACCCCGAAGTGCAAATGCTAGCCGATCATGTGGGATCAACTGCGGGAATCCGAAATTATATTAAAAATACAGAAGCATCAGATTTTATTATTGGAACCGAAATCGGATTAAACTATATTCTCCAAACTGAGAATGATGGTCAAAAACGGTTTCACTTTGCTCGCGAAGATGCGATGTGTCAGAATATGAAACGCATCACTTTAGAAAAAATCCGGAAAATTCTAACAGACCATCCTAAAGAAAACATTATAACCGTTCCAGACACTATTGCAAATTCAGCAAGAATTGCCATTCAGAAAATGTTGGCAATCAGTTGAATTTATAAATAATACCCTTAATCAATATCTTTTATTTTACGAACCTACTTGAAACCTCTCTCCTTTTAAGAATTAGTGGATTTTAACTGAAAGCCGTTTTATTCTTCTTTCTTTTCTTCTTTTATCGAGGTTGAGAGCTTGCTATAAATCATCTCGAAGATCCCAGCCAATAAGAGGGAATACCACCCAAAGGATAATCCCCAAGAGGGGCCATAGAGCACCGTAATGTATCCCGGATTCCCCGAGACATCAAACTCCGGCAGGACAAATGAGGCAAGAACAATGATAAGAAGGATAATGACACTAAACGAAAAGAACGGTGTTCCAAAAATTGGTTTTTTCCAATCATGCATAACGATATTCCAGACGCGTTTAGCTAGGTATATTACAATGAAAATTAATAACTGAAGAAAAAAGATTGAAAAAATAATGTAGAGCATGTTAAAGGACATATAGATTTGATAAAACCAGAGTACTTCCCAATGATAAACCACAGTTCCCAGGATATTAATGCGCCAAAGCGAAATAAAATTAGGGGGAACGAGGGAATAATCATTCCATAGGGGAAAAAAGAGTGCTAAAAAAGCAAAAATTAAACTGATATATCCAATTATTATAATAACTAATTTTTTTGTCCCTAATTTCTCTCCTTCCTCTTTGGGGATAACTAGTTTCGCTACTTCCTTTGAAGTAGGTGTAAGTTCTTCGGATTCTTCTGTCGACATGTATGTCGCCTCAAAATTCTGTAATTATCTAGCCTTTAACGCATATTAAGTTTTAAGCTTTTTATTAGTACGTAAAATATAACAATTTCTAAAAAAATAAATTCGTCTGTGGTGAAAAAAATTCGGGAAACCCAAAGGCGGGACGATGCCGTCGCAGCATTACACCATGAGGTACCACAGCACGTGCCGATGTATGATATTCGAATTGATGATTATATCATTCAAACGATCATGAAAACCACATCAGTTGATGTTAAAACCGAAATTGCGTGTCTTCAGAAGCTAGGGTTTGCCATGATTACGGCGCACCCGCTGGATAAGGGCAGAACCGAAGTGGTTGATCCGGAGACCGGAAAGAAAGGTTATATTGATGAATGGGGGCGGCAATATCAATACATTAATGGAATGGCATTTTACGTAACAGGGAGACTGAAAGAGGACTATTTCAATGCCAAAGAATGGGATCCCACGTTAGAATTACGTTACAAAAATATTAAAGAAGTAATCACGAGCGCCAAAGATTTAGCGGTAATAGGCCGAGTAGGAGGGACATTCGAGCGGGCCTTATTAGCCGTCAGTCCCACCCAGTTTCTTATTAATATATATACTAATCCAAATTTTATCCATCGCTTATTAGATCGAATTAACGATTTTTGGATCGAGATCGGCAAAAGAGAAATCGAACTGGGAGTGGATGCGATCCTAATTACCGATGATTTGGCATACCATAGCGGACCCTATTTATCACCCAAACATATGGACCAATTCATTTGGCCAACTTTTAGAAAGCGCCTAAAAGCCTTTCAAAAAGTGCCCGTGATTCTTCATTCTGATGGAAATATAAACTCACTTCTCGATTCAATTATAAATGTGGGCATTAACGGAGTACACTCATTGGAACCGACTGCAGGAATGGATATTGGTCAAGTTAAACGACAATATGGCGATAAATTGGTTCTTTTGGGAAATATAGATTGTGGTGAACTTCTCACACACGGCACAGAAATGGCAGTTGAGCAAGCCGTGCGAAAGACAATAGCGGAAGCCGCAATAGGTGGGGGTTATTTTTTGAGTACCTCCAATGGGGTTCACCGAGAAGTTAAAGTTAATAATCTTCTAGCAATGTGTCAAGCATGTAAAAAATATGGAAAATATCCCATAAAAATAAGGAAAACCTAGTAGGATTGACTATGAAAACGGTGAAAGTGAGTCTTATCCAATTCCGCATTGAGCCCGAATCGAATCAAGAAAAAATATTGCATCGTATGAAAAAATTAATTGAGGTGGCTTCACACGATGAGGGAGCTGAAATCATATGTTTACCTGAAAGGTGGAATTACCGGAAAGGTGAAATAAAAGATAATATAGAACCTTTTAATGGTCCTACTATGACTTTTCTGCAAAAGGTTTCCGAGGAATTAGGCATATATTTGATCGGCGGTGGCATTTGGGTACACAATGAAGATAAAACAAAAAATTATATTATGGCTGGATTATTTAATCCTCAAGGAGACTTGATTGAAACTCAATACAAGGTCCATCTCTATCTGTACGAGAAATCCTTTTTTACTTCTGGCGAAGAGTTGAAGATTATTGAGACTGAATTTGGTAAAATAGGTGTGGCAATCTGTTTTGATATGACTTTTCCTGAAGTAGGGCGATTCTAT
>CAYGYC010000457.1:0-3599 GCA_964353755.1 uncultured archaeon
AAGGGGACATCGTCGAAACGTCGGCCATCACTGGCACGAATGTCCGCAAGGCGTTGGATATCTGTGTACGGGCTGTCATTACAAAATATTTAGAGCAGAAACAAGCCGCTAGTCCGCAATAAATTTAACTTGCCTTTTACACGCCGGACAGGTGGTCATGCCGCGTTGGTAGTCTACCAAAGACCCACAAGATGGACAGGTTAATTCAATAACCTCCTCATCTACCTCATTCAAGAGGTCCTCCACATTTTTGGAATACGCTGGGGCAGCTGGTTGGAATTTTTCTTTCTTATCTTTCGGTTTTTCTGCAGCAACGCCTGGAAATTCAAGAGGTTCCTCGACCACGCTCGGTAATCCGCGATCTTTTAATGATTCTTCAATGCGGATCACGGCCTCATTTTGAATTTCCTTGGGCATATCTTTGAAATAGATGTTTGCCTTTTTGGATCGTAAGGTGCCTTTTTCCAGCACGGCTTCGACTTTTAAACTGCCTTTCCCCACAATAGCCGCTGAATTCACATCATTATAGAAAATTGAGAATCCATCAAACTTCATTCGCGGATCTTTAACCTTTTTATTCATTTCACAAATAAAAATCAAGCGCAAATTGCTGATATATAATGTCCCTTTCTTTAAATCCTTTAATTTTATATTTAGCCCTGTAAGCACCCGTGGAGTAACGCCTGGTGCCGTTAAGAGAATCTGCTCATTTTGAAATAAGAAGGGTTGACCATCCTCGTTCCAGTATCTATCCAAATTTTTCACCCAATCATTCAATTAAACTTAATATTCCTATTTTTATTAATACACTTAATTCATAAAAAGTTAATTTCCCTAATTAAGATGATGAAATGAAGCTGCATCAAATCACCATTGATCGCGAAAGTCTCAGTGAGGAAGTTATTTACAAGTTTGGAGATGTATTCGCGGGGTTTAGGGAGTTACTTCAGAACGCCAAAGATGCCATTCTAGATTATGAAGCGCGGCATCCAGAAGATAAAGGCATAATTACTGTGAATCTGTTCTCGGACCTGAGTGAGGTTACGGATTCGGGGATAGGTATGAGTATTCGAGATGTGGATGATTTTCTCTTGAAAATGTATGCCACCTCGAAAAACAAAAAAGTAAGAGATAGAGCGGGGGTATTTGGACGGGGGTTCTTCGCGATTTTTAAAGAAGCGAGCGAAGTGCTCGTCTTTACTAAAAGCGAAGCGGAAGATCAACGAATTTACCTCCGCGTGTATCCCAAAGATAATTGGTTTATTGCCGAGGAATTGACCTTAAGCGAGCTTCCCCCCAAAACGTTACCCTTTGTCCGAAATTGTGGTGCTCACGGGACCACGGTTCTCTGTATTCCGCGAACGGGGTTTAATATCGATGGTATTTACAATTATTTAATTCAAACCTGCCAATTTTTCGAGATTCCCATCTTTATCAATAGCAATAAAGTCAATAAAGGATTTGAAGAAGCCCTCATCGAGCGAGGGAATCGTGCCGTGGTGACCTTTAATAAACTGGGACTCTCTGGGGCGCTCGGGTACCAAGCAAATGATAATATGATTCAAACCTTTGTTCATAATATTAAAGTCCTTAACTTGATTTCGCCTGAAGGAGGCGTCAATGGATTTATCAATTATAATAAATTAGAAGTGACTCCCTCCCGCGATGCCATTGTCCAAAATGAAAGTTACAAGACCTTCATCAAAGTCTTAACGGAAATGTGCAGTGCCGTGCTCAAGAAACTCGGTGATGAGCCCACTCCCGATGACTATCAACGTCTCTTAGATTTTGCCTATTCCACGTCCGATCACACTCTTTTGAATAACCTGAAAATTTTCAAAATCGTAGGAATTGAAGACAAATGTACCTTGAAAGAGATTTTTACCCGGGCCCAGGAGAAGCGGCTTATTTTTATTGCAGAGGAACGGACCTTCATTGCGGATCGGTTAAAGAAGCGCGGGTACTTGGTCGTCCATGAATTAAGCCCACGCTTAAAGGAAATGCTGATTCAGGCAATTAGAGATAAAGGAATGAGCGTCTCTGCCGTTGATTCGCCGTTTGGAAAAAAATTGGCGGGAGTTCTTGATCCACGGCGAATTATTAAAGACGAGGAATTAACTCCTACGGAAAAGATAATTCTGGGAATCGTCCGATCAATAATCCATAAAAAAGGATTGAACGTGGAAATCATGGAAGGCGATCCCTTTGATGATGCCGAGCATGTACCCGGAACTATTAGGCTTCAAAGATACGGTGAATTGCTGCAATCTGCCTCAGATTCTGAGACGATTGCATACCCCTTTATGGTAAAAGTATTACTCATTCCCTTGATTGCACACGAATGTGCTCACGAAGAAATCGGCAATATCCACGATGAATCCTTTTATGAAGTGTATGAAATGCTGTTAAAAGCGATGCATAAGGACCTCCTGACTGAATTTAAAAATTTAATTAAAGAACAAAAATTAGCAAATGGCAAACCCTAAAACGAAAGCCCCTTTATAAATTAAGATCTAATGTCCTTCTTGATCCATGAGTTATTCTGTCTAAAACTTTCTATTTCACTAAATGTAAGAATTAATAAAGGGGAATACGTTTTAAAAAATAATTTTTAGTTGATTTTAAATGCGATTCGAACCTTAGGTAATATGAGAAGTACTAATCACAAAATTCCCTACAAGAACTATTTTGATATAGTTCCCATCAAAATGGACTAGAACGGTGAACTGAGCAAAATTATAAATGCGCCGTAATTAATAAGGTATTAATGGATAGAGTGTCATTGAATTAAAAGGAGCAGTCAAATTCATGAGTCGAGATTTCGCCAGTTTTATGGCATCCATTGCTGGGGATTCTTCAGGGAAACGGATTACTGAATTGATGGAAGTTTTAGATAAAGTTACGCAAATAATTATCAATTCCGTAGATTCCTTGCAAGATCGCCTTAATCGAATAGAAGGGAACATCCAGGGTATGCTACAAAAAGTCCAAACGCTTGAAACTACTACCTTTGCCGCCGCTCCTGCCTATGGAACACCGGGTCCAAATGTGCCTGCCATGGCTGCCCCACCCCCGCCAAAGCCTGAACCGAAACCGATGTCCCCCGTTAGCTCTCGGACTGCTCTTCAAAGCGAATTAAAAGATTTATTCGCGCGTAGAAAAAAAGAATGAACCCGCGAACTTGTCTTTTGTGCAAAAACAAAGTGAAGGTGCGGATTTATCCTCTTAAACGCGTCGATTTTTTTCCCAAAAATATTTAAAAAAGGAAAGCATTTTATTTTATACTAGGTGAGTGAATGAGTAAAGATTTTGCTACAATTATGGAAGCGATGGCAGGCGATACTGTAGAAGAAAAAATAAAAGTTTTTTCAGATGTCTTAGATAAAATAACGCAATTCGCGGTAAATTCCATTGATCAATTAACTAAAACGGTTGGACGTCTTGAAGCCCTACTTCAAGGGTTGCAAGGGCGTATTGTTCAAATTGAGCAACGTCCCGTTGCCGCACCTGGAATGATGCCCCCGCCCCCGATGCCTAACGCACCGGCAGCGCCCGCACCTGCGCCGCCACCTCCGCAACCGCTGAGTCCCGTATCTGCT
>CAYGYC010000458.1:0-3577 GCA_964353755.1 uncultured archaeon
TTTCTAATAGTTCTCGTCCAAATATCTTTGAAATATCTAGTAGTTCTATAGCAAGTATCCTTCCCCTTTCATCAAGATCTATAATCGCATTCTCATTCAACTCCTCGCTAAAAGCATATTTCCCCTCTTTAAAACGGATATACATTATATCCAATTTTTTATCATATTCAATTTTCATTTTTCAACCCTTATTTACGTATCTTTTCGGCTTAGTCCAATAAGCGGTTATAACAACTTTCTCATTACTAATTTCTTCATAAACTACTCTTATAAGCATTTCTCCAAATCCTGTCTTTATAGAATGTTTTTGGGCGATTAATCTGCCCATTTTCCCCGTGATTATCAATTCAGAATCCCTTAAAACTTCTTCTATCTGATTGTCAGATAAATCTCTCGATATTATTTTTCTCTTTACATATTCATTAGCGTAATGCCACGTAAATTTTTTTAGACCTCTTCATAATAGAAAAAATTATTTAAAAAAATGTTATATGAAAGTGGGAGAAAAAAATAAAAAAAAATTAATGCTTTTTAATTTGCGCGCGTTTTTTGAGATCGTCAATTAACGGCTTTAGATCTTTTGGGATATTTAAAATATTTAGTTGTACCATATGCGATTGTCCCTCTTTTTCGACTGTGATAAAAACTTGCTCCACATCGGGCTGGGGCACGGTATCTGTGGATTGTAACTTAAAAAATCCGGATTTGTCGATGATTTTTTGATAAAATTTGGTTTCATCCTTGGTAGTTTTCTCCGTATCGATCTCCGCCTCTTTCGTTAATCCGGCAATTCCGCCCGATTGCACAAACTTAATTTTCATCGTCATTTCCTCTTAAATAACTTTAGCGGCTTTCCACCCTTTTGTCACAGCTGCTTTTTCGGCACTGTCTTCGCCGAACAGTTCACCCGCCACTTGAATGGTCACTTTAGCGCCATCTGCAAATGTTGCGTCCCTCTTGAGTTTCGGCAGAGCTTGGTACCAGATTTTACCTGCCTTTTCCCATGCATATCCTCCAATTTCCATTGCAGTTACGTAAAAAGCATAATTCGGAATTCCGGAATTAATATGCACACCACCATTATCTTCCCACGGTTCCAGTTTCTTGTAGGTGTCCATAGTTCCTGGTTGCGGGTCAGAACCGAGCACGGGGTGGTCTTTATAGGCTGTCCCCGGCGCTTTCATTGAACGTAATGCATACTGTTCCCCTAATATACAATTAGTGCCAATTAGCCAATCGGATTGCTCCACCGTTAGTTTCTGGTAGAACTGTTTGATCATAATCCCAAAAACGTCCGAGTAGGATTCGTTTAGGGCACCGCTTTGATATTGATAGATTAAACCGGATTCGAATTCGGTAACACCATGGGCTAATTCATGCCCGATGACGTCGAGGTCTAAGGTGAGTCTGCCAAAGACTTGGCCATCGCCGTCTCCAAAAACCATTTGGGATCCATTCCAAAACGCGTTGGCATATTTTTCTCCGAAGTGCACTGTGGCAATGAGTTTCATGCCGTAATTATCTATCGAATTTCTTCCACATTTTTCCTTATAACAGTCATAGGTAGCTCCCAGATAGTCATAGGCCTCATCTATCGCGACGTCTTGGGTGGCTGGCTTCCCTTCTTTTCGGACCAATTTTCCGGGCAATCGCTCTTGATTTTCAGCATTATAGACTTCTCGCGCTTTTTGTTTAGCCGGCGCTTTTCCGGCGTCCCTCTTAGCATCCCGCTTCGCCCGGAGATCCGTTCCTACAGCCAAGCGGTCCGTTCGAATAAAGCTATCCAATTTCAGCGTACGAATCGCAATCTTCTGAATTTTTGCATCCTTACTGTCTAATAATTTATCAATCATATACGGGGGAATAATTCCCCATCTTTTATTACCCATAAAATTATATTTTGCCATACTTATTTCCCAGCTTTTTATTGTCGTGTTATTTCATTCTTTTCTTAAAATTTTTATTTGTATTATACTATCGCCCAAGCTCATAAAAAAGATTATTGGGATAATCAAGGAAGTAATCAGAATCCAATAGAAAGAGCTAAGTTCCTATCAGTAGGGCAGCAAAAAGAAAAAAAATAAAGGTAAAGAGAGTTAAATCTGATTATGCCTTTAATTTTAAGAAATCAATAGCATTTGTGCCGAGAATTTGCTTAATTTCTTTACCTTTGAATCTGCGATAGCCAAGCGGCTCGAGAAGGGTGGTGACTTTGGGGTCCTCGAGATTTTTAATACTCTGAACCCAATTGGCAAGGGACATGAGACTTGCGGTGATGGGCCAATCTGACCCGAACATTACGCGAGTGGATACTCCTTGGAGATTCATGATATACCGTAATTGGCGATAGAAATCGGGAGGTGAATTGGTCATTAAAATCTGGCCGTGTGCAGAGATATCACAGAAGGTATTAGGCTTCATGAACATAATATTGAGAAGTTCATCAATATTCCCACCATTTAAATGAGCAAAGCTGAATAATAAATCAGGGAAATCAGAGGTTGGGGCATCGAAATATCCGGGTCGGGCGGTTCTCCCTTTCAAGCCCATGATATATCCGGAATGGGTGATCACGGGAACGTGATATTGATCAGCGATTCTAAATAATTTATAACAGTCTTCGCCATCCGGAAGATAGCCGGTGGAAGGATGAAGTTTTAACCCTTTCATTTCCCAGGTGGTCAACGCTTTTTCGAATAGTTCAGCGGCTTTGGGTCTGCGGGGATCGATGCTGAAAAAGGGAATCAATTTATCGGGATATTCCTTTGCTGTGTCAGCTATGAATTTATTGTAATCAGAGATCGCGATTTTCGGCTCACCTAACGGTATACCCCAATCGACTCCGAACACGATCGCCTTATCAATCCCGGCTTTTTCCATTTCTGCAAGAAGAACTGGACCGGACCCGTTTATGCATCGTTGCATTACTTCCGATTCTAAGACCGTTTCAACGGGAGGACTCCCGGGAAACATGTGCTTAATCATGGAGGCGGTACTCCACCAAAATTTCTCTGGCAACATATCGCGTTGCCATAAATGACAATGCGCATCAATTATCATTTTTTATACCTCTTTTGAGTATCTATTATGATTTTCTCTCTGGTGTTATATATTATATTTATTGTGACACCTAGCATTTAGGCAAAATTTAGAGATTCTTTTTTGAGATAGTTAGTCCGTAACTTTATTAAGAAGAATTGATAACGCGAGCGTGATGAAATGGAATTAGATGAAGAAATGCCGTATAATAAAGCAGTATTTATGACGACACATAATTCATACTCGCCAAAAATAGAAGCATCAATCGAATCGCAATTAAATAGTGGGATCTATTGTACAGAACTGGATATTCATAATCCAAATATTGAACGTACTCGGCATTTCGAGATCGGCCATTTAAGAGCAGGGGAATCAGTGTATCACAAAGAGGGAAATCCGACGACTAATATTTTTGAGGATTGGCTCAGAGTTATCAGAAACTGGTCGGATACACATGCTGATCATAAGCCAGTAACTCTTTTAATCGATATCAAAGGCGAATTAACAGAGAAACACCCTGATAGCGAACTATTATTGT
>CAYGYC010000459.1:0-3557 GCA_964353755.1 uncultured archaeon
CTGCTACCCTAAAGATATTGATAGTTACTTCCTTAATACTTATTGGCATAGCAATTCTTATATTTGGAGGTATTGAAATGGATTCAACGCTTTCTATGGTACAATTTACTATAGGATTCTTAATGTTGATGGTTTCAGGAATACTTTTATTTAGTTTCATTATGTCCTTCTTTGGAAAAATTTCCCAAAGAAAAGAAATCTATGCTTTTACCGATCAAAAAATCATTCATAAAACTGGGAAAACGTATGAAATGCTTCCTTATACGAATATCATCGAAATCGTCCAGGAAAATCAAAAAAATAGTTACTATATTCAGATAGATTTACATCAGCCCATTAAAATCTGGCTCATTGAAATATATCAATATTTCATCCCCGGGGTGCCGCTCACCAATAATTTAATCGATAATTTGAAAGCTCTGGTAAGATCGAGAAAAAACTCCTTAATAAGGCCTTAAAACGGCATACTCTTTATCGTTTGGATCGTTTATCCGTGGCAATTATAAGTAGAAGAACTCCCAGCCCTATTATTGATGAAACAATGACATAGAGCGTCCAATCGAAAATATCCTCATCCAAATAGTTGTGCTTAATGGTATTGCCATGGCAGGACTCTTGATAGATATTCTGATCATGATCTTGTAAGGTATTATAAGTGACCATGTTATGATCTGAATAATCTAAGTAAATACCATATTCGCCATTCGATGTTATAATATTTGAAGTTATTACATTATAATCAGAACCATCTAATTCTATTCCTGCCCATCTGTTATTAATAATCGTATTTTGAGTAATTTCATTTTGATCACACCCCGAATAAAGGCGAATTCCAATTTCGTTGCCCCTTGCAAAATTTCTGCTGATGTAACAGTTATCAGTTTGAAGAATTCTAATTCCTGCTTCAAGGTTATTCGTTATGGTATTGTTGTAAATCGAAATGTCAGAAGAGTAAGTAACGTAAATTCCATAGGTATTATTACAGGCAGTATTGTTAGTAATACTAATTCGGTTTGAACTGGAACTATAAATGCCGTAATATTTGTTAAATGAGGCGGTATTATTCAAAAATATATTATCATGTCCAACGGAATAAATCCCATAACCGCTGCTATTATAAATGCTATTATCTTTAACTGTATTGTTGTGCGATTGAAACAAAATAATACCATAGTACGGGCTGTTATTCACTCGATTTCCCATTATCGTGTTGTTATATGAATAAAAAAGTTGAATGCCCAGATGATTTTTGTATAAATTACACCCCGAAATGAGTGATGAATTACAGTTCGCCAAAATTATTATTTCAGCAGTAGAAGGAACGACAATGCTGGACTGATTCACAAAGTAGTAAAGCGGCTTACCATTTACGATATTATCGGTAATGATATGCGTACATATCCGAGAACGAATGAATGAGTTTTTCATTTCAAACCGGCAGGAACTCAGTGTATTCCTAATGAGTGTGATATATTCGCATCCATCTAAAGTAACTCCTGCAGTTCTCGAATTACTGATATTGTTGGCTATGAGTATGCATTTGGAAGAAAAAAGCACATAAATCCCATAAGTCCCATTACTAATTGTATTATTTATGAAGGTACTGTTATAAGCACTTGAAGCATAAATACCGTAAGTTCTATTTACAACAATGGAATTCGCGATGAATGTATTATAATTTGCCCAAAACAGATAGATACCGGAAAGGTTACTCCTAATATTATTGAAATTGAAGTAATTACGGTTTGCGGAGTACAAATAAATGCCATATTGGTGTTCGCTAATGGAATTATTAGAAAATGTGCTATTATCGATGCCCGCATAAATATAAAATCCGTACTCCCCATTATTTCGGACGGTATTGTGGGTAACCGTGAGGTTTTTAGAATAATAGCAACGAATTCCCCACGAATTGTTGCAAATAGAATTATTGATGATGGCTGTATAATCACAATAATACAAATAGACGCCTGGCTGGCTGTTATTATTTATTTTATTGTTAATATAGCGATTATTATTGCAAAAGGTGCCGTAATAATCGGTATATATGCCATATTTTTTGTTATTAGATATTGTATTATTCCAAAATAGATTGTTATGCGAATCGTAGAGCGATACGCCATGCCCTCCATTACGGCACATGGAGTTGTTTTGAAAGGTATTATTAAACGAGGAATATAAATAAATGCCCATGTCAGATTCATCGACCAGAAGGCAATCGCTTATCGAATTATTATTTGAATAGTATAGCCTTATTCCCATTGAGGCATAGGAACAATTGAGTCCTTTAATTTGAGTCAGGTTACAATTCGCTAAAATTAGATTAGCCGCATTAGAGGGAACACTTATGTCGTTTTGATTTTTGTAAAAATAAACGGGCCTCCCATCCAAAGTATTATTTGAGAGGACAACAAATGATGTAATGTGTGTTTTTTCGAAAGGGCGTAAGTTCCATCTACTTAAAAGGAAAGTATTTCCATTTAATGTGACATTGGAACATTGAAGGCAATACATCCCATCATATTTATGATTCTCTAAACAATTTAGAGTCCCATTGAGATTGGTGCAATAAAGAAAGAAAAATCCGTTACTATTGTTCCTTAATCTGTTATCTACAAAAGTAATATTGTTACAACCGCTTAAATAGCAACCATAATAATTTTCTGTGATGGTATTATTAATAAATTTTCCATTCGTGACATTTTTTAAGTAGATTCCCGAATAGCCATAAGAAAATCCTGCATAAATTAAGGAACAATTCCGTAATATAAAATATTTGGTTGTATCTACAATTTTAACTAATGTTCCGTTTCCGCCGCCTAAAAGTACCCTGTTTTCAATGATAAAGGGATCAGTAAAAGTCCCGGATCCTGATGAAGCAACAGTTGCCAATTCTATATCGCCGGTAACGTTAATTTTAGAATCAGCTTCAACTAAATAACAAGGAGGATAGGTAATTGATTGAAATAAAGGAGAAAAAGAAGTTCGATTAGTTGTATTAAGATAAATATTCGCAAGAAATAAACCAAAGACAAACAAAAAGAAAATATTCTTTTTAATAACCAAATTATATCCCATGCTCATTAATAATGATTCGCTAGTTCCCTAGGCTACTTTTTTGCGATATTAATTGTCGTTAATTTTCTAGTATAAAGCTTTTGAAATAAAAACATGATTTTTAAAGGAAGTATTATACCTAATTATAAAAATATTAAGTTGTTCTGAATGGCAGCAATCGAAATAAAACCGGACGTGATGGAAAAATCCCCCTCGCATAAATCGACAGGGTATTACCTGGTAAGTCTTGCCATTATGGGGACATTCATTATAATGAGTCTACTCGGATATTTTCTAAGTCTAATAAACCTGAATGAGATAATTGGTCTCTCGATAACATTTTTTTGCTTAACCGGTGTAATTATTAAATATTCACATCACCTGGAGACCGTTCGGATCGAGAAATGGGGGCGGACATTTCGGAAATATTCACATTTGGCTGGCGGGCTTTTCATGGTTTTTTTTGCCATTATTTCACCCAGTCAACTCTCCTGGATAGC
>CAYGYC010000460.1:0-3549 GCA_964353755.1 uncultured archaeon
ACTCTACGGTTTAAATAAATCGTATCCCTGTCATGTTAAATTGGCAGAAAAGTTCTTACAAGTTAAAAGCTTCAAGAATATCATTATCGGGCTCGAAATTGCAGAAGATGCCTGCAGAGAGGCAAAAAATCGCGGGCTTGATATAATTACGGTTGATTAAATTTCGCTCTTCTAAGTTAAATTCTTTTCTCTTATAATATGCCTGAATCGTACTCATTTTCTTTGTGGATAGGTAGTTTTGAAGAGAGCGAAAGGAGAAGGCAAAAGGAAACAGAAATTATTTCTTCCTAAAAAGGTGCTCCTCATATATAGATATTAATTGTTTGCAAAATCGTGTGATATCATATTCCTGGGCTTTGACTTTTGCATTTTTTTGAAAAGAGTGGAGAAGATTACTGTTATCCAAAAGGAATTGTATTTTTTGGGTAAGTTCGTTCGAATCCTTAAATACGAAACCAACGGATGCATTCTCCAGAAGTTCAGCAACAGCCCCTGAATTAATAGAAAGAATGGGACAACCAAAATACATGGCTTCGATAACGCTTAAACCTTGCGTTTCGAGCGGGGACGCATTAATATAAAATGTGGCTCGAGAATAACATTCATTTAAAACTTCTGGGTCTAAATTCGGGTCTAAATATCCCGTGAAAATAACGTCCTCTGAAATTTGGTATTTTTTAACAAGCCCTTCGAGGTGTGAGCGCTGGGGTCCATCTCCCACAATGAGGTATTTAAGCCCCTCTGTGCTTTTTAAGACATCATGGGCTGATTCTAAGATGAGATTAATTTGCTTCTCTTCTGATAATCGTCCCACATAGAGTGCAACCTTATCTTTTGACGCCAGATTCCAACGTTGGTTAAATGCCTTCTGATCCTTTACGACTCTAAATTTCGAGAAATCAACTCCATTAGGAAGAATTGAGGTTTCCAATCCATGTTTTTTACAGGCCTCTTGGGCATATTTGGAAGGGGTAAACGTCATGTCACAGCGTTTAAAAAATTCAGCAAAATAACGCCATGAAAGTTGTTCCATAAAAAAGGTGCCCAAATCGATAGTCGTATCAAGGAGTGAAAAATGATCTACAAGCTTTTTCAAGCGATTAATGAAGCGATTAACAAGAGGCGGTGTAAGATATGATAAATATTTATCTAGAAATGGTTTCCAAAATTCAGGGAGAAGGGTGTGAATTGAGCCCAAACAAGGGATTCCTAATCGTTTTGCATTTATCAACCCTGCCAATCCCATGCTAACCGGACTATGGACATGAATTATATCAAGCCCTAGGTTAGATTGGGGGATGGTAAAAACGGGAAAAAGCGCCCATTTATATTCAGGCGAAGGGATGAAACGAATACTCTCGCTTGTAAAAAGGTTTGGATTCCCCTTTATCTCTCCTGCCTCTCCTCGTGGCGCATAAATATATACATCATGTCCCAATTCGCGTATTTTCTTTTCTAATGCTTTAATGGTAACGGTCACGCCATTAATTTGCGAATAGGTATCCGTGAAAAACCCAATTTTCAAATAAATCCCAAAAATAATCTAATTTATTTAATAATATTTTTTAATATTAATAAATAACATTTTAAAAATTAATAATTCTTCTCCCGTGATTTAAATGGCAATTAATTACGATGAAATGACCGAAATTATAGGTGCTGAGAACGTATTAACTGATCCCAAAGCATTAGCTCAGCGGTACTGTCAACCGATAGAAGGAAGCATCTCTGAAACACCTCTGGCTGCAGTTTTTCCTACAACTTCGGGGCAAATATCGCGACTGATAAAATATGTGCGGAAAATAAAAAATATCAATGTCTTAGTTATTAGCAGCAAAACTGCGCCGAAATTTCTTGATGATACTCTCACTACAAAAAACACCTTAGTGATTGATTTAACTAAAATGAATAAAATTCCGTTTATAAACAAACGGAATAAAGTCTGTGTAGTCGAACCAGGGGTAACCTGGGAGGATCTGATTGATCCATTAAAAGAAGCGGGACTTCGTCCACGAGCGCCTTTTCTTCCACGCAAGGGCAAATCCGCACTCGCTTCTGTATTAGATCGGGAACCTCATCTCTGTCCGAAAGCACAGTTTGATATCTCCGACCCCCTCCTCTGTATGGAAGTGGTCTTCGGCAATGGGGACATTTTTCGAACTGGCGAGGCAGCAGGGCCCCGATCCCTTGAGGAGAATCGGCAAGCAGGTGCCGCCCTTACGAACCCCCTTGGTCCTGGGCAGACTGATATATTTCGTCTGATTCAAGGTAGTAAGGGAACCTATGGATGCGTGGGATGGATTTCGATGCAGTGCGATTTCATCCCCTCAACACGCCTAGTTCATTTCATCAATTTTGATTCACTTGAACCGCTCGTCGAATTCATTTACGATACGGTTAGACGGCGGTTGGTAGATGAGATTTTTATTATCAACGATAATTTATTTAAGAGACTTTTTCCGTCGGTTAGTAAAAATTTAGCGCGTTTTATTTTGATTTATGCCATTAATGGGTATGACTTACTTCCTGAGGAAAAAATTACATATCAGATGGAGGATTGCGCTGAAATTTTAGGACCCTTAGGGTTGCGGGCATCTACTGATCTGGCAGGGGTGACTCAACAGAACATCGAACCCCTTTTAGATGGGCATAGTGCTGATCCACACCCTAAATATTCCCAAGATACCATTGCAATTGATACTTTCTATGTAACAACGCTTGACCGAGTACAAAAGCATGTTACTGCAGTAGATCACATTTTACGTGATCATCAATTCCCCTCCACTCGGCTGAACCTTTACGTTCAACCGGTCATTCAAGCCCGGGCAGCCCATTTAGAATTCTCACTACTCGCCGATAAACCGGTCTTAAGCAAGAAATTGCCTACCTCATACGAATCAGTTGGCAAAATTAGTAAAGAAATTGCTCAATTCGCCGTATCCAATGGCGGATTCTTTTCGCGCCCCTATAAATTCGTGAAAGAGTTCGCATTCGCCGGACATGAAGATTATGCAAATAGCCTGTGTAAAATTAAGAAAATATTTGATCCTGATGCAATATTGAATAAAGGAGAGTTGTGCTTTTGACCGAAAGTAAAGAGCTCCTAAATAAACATATGGATGATATATGGCTTTGCTGCCGCTGCAGCCTCTGTAAATTTCCCCCGCTCGCGCAAATTAAATCCTCTCGCTTTAGCAGTGTCTGCTGTAGCATGGATTACGGGTATTTTCACGCCTGGAGTGGAAGCGGTAAACTGATTATGGGATTATCACTCCTCGAGAATAGAATAGAAAAAATTAGCGAAAAGATGAGAGATGCTTTTCTCCAATGTACTCTCTGTGGGGCATGTGATGTCTCCTGCAAATATTCGACTAATATTGAAGTCCTGGATTCTATTTTTGACATTCGCCACTACATGGTGAAAACGATTGGGGCACATCCAGTCCATTTAAATTATCTTAAAAAAACTAAAGAATTTTTTAATCCTTATGGCGAGGCCCATGCCAAAAGGCAAGACTGGATTAATGCTACTAATATCATCCAAAATCC
>CAYGYC010000461.1:0-3535 GCA_964353755.1 uncultured archaeon
TCTGGATTTCTATTTTTCCCAGAGGGATATTATTTTTTTGACGTTAATAAAAGTGTATTTGCCCTCGGATTGCAGCGTTAGAACCCCATCGGCACAGGCTACAACTACACCCTGAAATATATCTTTTCCACTTCCACCACAATAGACTTCAATTTTCTTTTTATACAAATGTTCGGAGATGAATTTATCCATTTTATCACCATTTCCGGAGATCAGACTATATTTTTGTTTAAAATTACTCTTATTTAATATAGATTATCGGTCAAATAAATTTATTTTTTTCTGGCACGTACATCATTATTTAAGTTAAATCGAGAACTTCCCCTTGAACGCTCCATTTTTGTAACAGTACATCAGCTTCCGCCAGAAGCTGATCGATTCTTTCCTTTACCGGGAGTATTTCCTTGATTAAACAAACCGCCATGGATGGGACAGGTGAATCCTTAAGAGAAAAGTGGAAAATTTTCCTGTAGAATTCCTCATCATCATAAGCGTTCGGATTGATTAAATTCTTTTGCTTAAATTTCTCAGAAATGGGGCATTCTGTTGTAGCCATTAAAAAGGTGCCAAAACAGACGGCGGATGCACCTGCTATCAAGGCAGCAAGGAATCCGCGTGCATCTGCTATGCCACCTGCTGCAATAATTGGCACTTTTAACAGCCTTCTCGCAACAGTCATATTGATAAGCGTAGTATTTTGAATAGGATTCTTAAATCCCGTGCCCTCGAGTCCAACAATAACCACCATATCGGCACCGGCCTGCTCGGCGCTCTTCGCATGCCGTAAAGTTGCGCATTTATGAATTTGCAGGCAGCCTGCTTCATGAATGCGATCACCGATTTTTTTAGCTTTGTAGGCACTCGTGGAAAATACTTTTATTCCAAAGTTGATAGCGACTTCAAGATAGGGCAGAAAAACGTCTTCTTTCATAAAATGGCGGAATCGTTCCCCCGGAGGGCCAACGCTAAAATTAACGCCAAAAGGGTTAGAAGTTAAAGAAGCCATTTTTTCTAATTCAGCCTTGAGTGATTGCGGTGTCTTAAAATTGTGGGCCGTTATAATCCCGAAACAGCCTGTTTCAGAAACAGGCGCGGCAAATTCAGCTGTGCCAAGTCTAGCGAATGCACCCATTATAAGCGGGTATTTGGCTTTGGTCATTTCCGTGAAGGGGGTCTTATAGATTACCAAAAAATCACCAACGGTATGAATAAAAAAATCATAATTCTGACTTACAAAAAGAGAGAATTAAGGTTATCAATTTTATCAAGTTTGTAGCAGATTATGCTACCCACTTAACATTAATTGTTCATACGAAGTTTGAACCAAGTTCCTTATTCGTACAGGTCTAAACCCGCGACCTCTATCAGCTAGCGTTCTTAAGAACCATTGCTGAATACTTTGCTGAAGAAGGGCTTGTTCACCATTGAGTCTTCTTTGTAGGAAAGAAGATTCAATAGATACCCTTTGATTGAGATATTGTCCTAAACCATCTCTAACTTTTTAAAAGAAAAAACCTATTTAAAGATCACATAAATTATACACATTATCCATTATCAGAAATTTTGATTGATAAAATGGATATTAATTCTGACGATAAATTATTTTTGGAAGTAGTATCAAGGACATTCGACAACTGATGAATAGTGGTAACTGGCTTGACATATAATGAATTTAAGGAAGGAAATTGGCTGAATGATTGCTTGGAGGGGAGATATAAAGGATTAGAAAAGGCAGCCAGGATTTATGAGGTATCATTAAGGCAGCCAATGTATTTTCGGTTAGTTATTCTTGAATTGATGGAAAATCTAACAAGTGGGAATGAAGAGCTCCGCAGAAATAGTTTGTGGATGCTTACAAAACTCGTCGAAGAGCATATTGATTATAAATTCATGTCCCCGACCATTCAAATTCTGATTCATTCGATCCAAGAGAAGAATAATGCCATTTGTTATTACAGCTTGAGAATAATAAATGAGATTGCGCCTGCGTATTTTCAAGATTTTAAAGAGGCTATCCCGAAAATTGTAGAGAATTTAAACCGTTCTTCTCCGAGAATTAAATTAGTTGCGGCGTCTATTATTACGCAATACATGGAAGCGGAACCCAATGCGATGCAATCCGCGATTAAATTTCTCGTTGAGGCGTTGAAAGATAAGGATCTGGAAATTCGTGAAGTGGCGATAAAAGCCTTACTTCGTGGCAATAGATATGTTGACCAAGTCGTCGAAGCGATTATAGAATCGTTCCAGGATGAACAGTTTCGTATTAAAATGACCAAGTACATCTTTGATTTTATTAAACGGGAACCAATCAAAGTGATTGAAGGGTTATGCCAAACTATTAAAAATAAGGATGAAGAGATCCGCCAGAATTCAATTATATTTATGCACCAAATTGCCTTATCGAAACATATTTATGAACTTGTGAAGGCGGTTCCAGAACTTCTTAAACTGATGACTGATAAAAATAGGATTATTCATCGAACGGCAATGATGATTCTGTATTTAATTTCAAAACAGCACGCGCAATCACTCCATGAAGGATTTAAAAAATTCATCCAATTTTTAAAAATAAAAAATAAGCAGTTACTCACTTATGACCTATATATCCTCGTCCAATTGCTTAAATATTATCCAGATGAGTTAGCAGAACATGTTGATCCACTTATAAACATACTTGAAAAAAGTCGTGAGTGGGATGATGTCACCCCGGAAATCGAAATTATAAATACCATTTCTTTGTGTTCTTTGCTTCGCTATACTAATCAAATGGCACGGGCATTAAATCTGGCCCAAGAGTGTGCAAGGGTCTATGGTCTTGAGAAATTAATTTATGAAATTCATCTTTTTACAGGGTTTACTCATTATTATTTAGGAAATTACTCGGATTCAATCCAAGCATTTTTAAAAGCAGAAAGTGCTCATAAAAGAGGCGATTTTTACACCGGAACCATTGCAAATATTATGATCGCCTTTAATTTTGCTCTGTTACGTGTTTTTAAAAGTTGTTTAGATTATAAAAATGATGCCGAAAAAATTTTTGAAAGTGCTAAAGATCAGATATCGCTCCATCAGACGCAAGAACTCCAATTTTTAATGGATTTTATTAATGCTCTTGCGAATCAGAATTTTGATAAAGCGCAAACTGCACTCCAGTCCTATCATGCACTTGATCCTGTTAAACATACTGTGGACCAGAATTTCCATCTCATCGATTTGAAAAATATCCGGCAGGTGAAAAAATTTTATATTGAATCACAAGAAATTCTTGCGGAATTAAAAAGACAGAATCCTTCTGAAGAGGAACCACAAATTTTAAGTGATGGAAAAAAAGGAAAGACGGACCTTTCATAAAATCTAAAGATAGATGAAAAAAATTATGGACCTCGAGTTTCTTTAACTTGACCTGCCTCGTGTCCTTCAATAATTCGCGCTATGTAATGATATTTATTTCTGAGGCGCGGAATCGCTTTAGTATGATCTTTATGCTCCACTTTCGGAGTTTGACTGCGCACTTTTCCCGCTTTCGTTAAAC
>CAYGYC010000462.1:0-3530 GCA_964353755.1 uncultured archaeon
AGTAAAGGTCGAGGGAAATAAGATTTACGGCGAAATCATTCATATTGATCGATTTGGAAATATAGTCACGAATATTTCACGAAATGCATTTGAAACTTTGAAGAAATCGCGAAAAGATTTTCTAAAACTTAAAGTGATACTTGATGATCAGGAACTGGAAATACCTCTCTGCACATCTTATCATCAAGTAGAAATCGGCGAATTTTTAGGAATTTTTGGAAGTACAGATTTCCTAGAAATTTCTAGAAATCAAAATAGCGCCGCAGATGATCTACATGCAAAATTGAACTATAAATTATCAGTTAAACTACTTTCTGATTAAATTTTTAGATTGGTATCACCAATTTGTTGAATTCGTTCAACGCCTGAAATCTTTTTTATTATTGTTACCACGCTTTTCGGCACGAATTCTTCCCAATTCTCATTATTTAACATTTTATTCCGAATTTCTGTGGCATTGTATATTTCCCGTTTGAAAAACTCATGGGATTTTACTTGAATATTACTTTCAGATAATAATCGCATCACCAAAGGATTGTGAGTATAGGCAATATCAAATTGAGGGACGCAACTAATTAGATGGGCTACCCAAATCCGATTATCATTGGTGTCCATGAGAGGGATAATATAGCAACGGGATAAATCAATTTTATATTCAACCAACGCATCATGAACCATCATCACCCGTTCCCCTGCTGTAAACGGATTTGCCAATGAATGACTGTATTGAGCACTTCCAATTAAGATTATTAATTCTTCAACTTCCTTCATTATTTGCTGAATACCCTTCAAATGACCTAAATGGAACGGCTGAAATCGTCCAATCATCAAACCTCGCTTTAGCATCCAATCTCACTTCTTTATTTTGTAAAAACGACATCATCAACTAAATATTTTGTAAGATCGATAAAATTTTTCCTATTTACCATAATATTTTCCTCTTTAAGAAGTTTAATTTTCATTTCAATTCCTTTAGCAAAGCCTCCAATAAACCCATCACTTTTTATTACTCGATGACAAGGAATAGTAATCGGAAATGGATTCTTATTTAAAGCATTGCCAACTGCACGAGATAAATTTTTGTTTCCAAGTAATTTTGCCAATAGCCCATATGTTGCTATTTTCCCTTTTGGAATTTTTTTAGTGAGTTCCAAAACCTTTTTTTGAAAAGCAGTCAAATTAGTTTCTTCAAGAGACATTAAATGCATTTTCCCAATAATTTCTAGCGGGAATTTAACCTATTTTGATATTTAAATTTGAGGGTCTGAAATGACAGAGACAATTCTTGAAATTGATGGCTCGTTTGGTGAGGGAGGAGGTGCTATCTTACGATTAGCCTGTGCATTCTCCGTATTAACTAAAAGACCTGTAAGGATTTTTAATATTCGTAAAAATAGGGAGAAACCAGGCTTGCAGACACAACATTTAGTAGGATTACAAGCACTGACAGAAATTTCACATGGAACTTTAGAAAACGGGAGAATAGGAGCAACGGAAGTGTTTTTCACACCCGGTGAAATTACTAAAGGTACTCATAATATTAAAATTGGAACCGCAGGCAGTGTGGGTTTAATACTTCAAATTTTACAACTTGCCTGTATTCATGCCTCTGGACCCATTAACCTCAAGATCGAAGGAGGGGCTACATTTGGCTTATGGGCCCCCACGCTCCCCTATTTAGAACAAGTTTCAATTCCACAGTTATCAAAAATGGGTTACAATATTAAAATCGATTTAAAGCGACATGGCTTTTATCCGAAAGGAGGGGCGAGAGTTGATATCGAAATTAAGCCCATTGTAAAATTGAAGCCAATAAATTTAGCGGATTTTGGAGAAATTACCGACATAAGCGGACTATCTATGGCAAGCTTTCATTTAAGAGATAAGAATGTGGCAGAACGGCAAGCTAAAGCCGCAAAACAGGTAATTAATAAAAATTTTAATATAAATCCTTCCATAAAGAGCGAATATGTTGATGCCTTAAATCCAGGAAGTGGTATTTGTCTCTGGTTAAAAACCAATTCCGGGGTTATTTTAGGCTCTGATATAATCGGGGAAAAAGGAAAGCCCTCTGAAACTATCGGGACCGAGTGTGCAAGGTATCTCTGCGAAGTTACGCGTGCTAGAGCCACCGTAGATAAATTCCTGTCTGACCAAATAATCCCCTTCATGGCATTAGCAGAAGGAACATCCATCATCAACGTGAATGAATTAACTAATCATACATCAACAAATATATGGCTCGTTGAAAAATTTTTAGGGAAAAAATTCGTAATAGAGAAAACGGGAATCCTTAGCCAAATAAAAATGGAAAATATGCAGTAGAATAAAACATGCAAATAGATTTGAATGGATTTACAAGAAAAAAGGGAAAATTAAGTTAAGAGATTAAATTCCTTCTATTAATCCTATAACGAATGATTTTAATTTTTCATATTCAGAAGATTTTGTTGCAACCATTCCAATGGTTGGTAAATCATATACCTTCCTAACGGCTTCTACATCTACTGCCCCTGATGCATCTTGCTTATTGGCAATTACTCCATATTTTGCTTTGGGAAGATTAGTTTTTATAGTATCTAATAATTTTCGTGTTGCCATTACATCTTTGAACACTGATTCATTCACAAGAATTACAATATCCGTGTTGCTCAAAAATTGAGTTTTACCGGATTCGATCATCTGATTTGGTAAAGTAATCAACAAGGCATTGTATTTATCAGATATCGGCCCCTTCTTCATGACCATCTCGGTATCTTCAGGTTTTTGCCCTTTACCACTTGGTCCTGAAAATAATAAATTCAGCAGCGTGCGTTTACCTACATTTTTATTGCCTATGAAGCCAATTTTAATCATCTCTTTTGGTGGAATAGTAACCGGTTTAGGTTTCTCCACAATCGCGGGTTTGACAGCGGGTTTGACAGTTTCTGCTGGAGCTATTGCGGGCTTTTCAGATCGTAATAGGGTAGATAAAGCGGCTTCTATATCTTCTCTGAAAGGTCTGAATAGCGATGGGTCGTCTTTACCTTCCTTTATTAAAGGAAAGAATTTCTGGGCAAATCCTATTTTCATATTCTCAATAGATTGCACTATGGGAATCACATCATCAGTTTTATCTGCACACACAACAAATAATAAATCATCGTACCCGCTGTAGATGAATTGTATTTTTCCAATTAACTGCGTACCTGAATCGTAATCTTCAAAAGAAGGTATGGCTTCTATGAATTTAGTAATTAAAGGAGTGTCATCATCTAATTGCCCAAATTTTTGGCTATAAAGACACTTCCCGGTCGGCTGAAAATTGACTAATTCCGCAAGCACTAAAAAAAAACTCCAAATCATCAAGACCACTTTCTCTTATTATTTAATTGTCTATTTTTTGATTCCTCTTTTAAAATCTTGTTAACAATATACAATGTCTTTTCAATAATTGAGAACCTCTGAGTTCATTATTAAGAGAAATATTTAGAAATGCGCAGGCCTATCGAGAGTAAAGACGAAAAGGAGGAGAAAGACAGGAGATTCAG
>CAYGYC010000463.1:0-3528 GCA_964353755.1 uncultured archaeon
ATGGCTGTATTCTTGATGATTTAAAGGCAAGAAAAATTGCGTTAAAAATTGGTCTAAAAATTACTGGAACTATTGGAATTCTTTTAAGAGCTGAGAAAAGGGGTTTAATTAAATCCGCTTATGATGAAATACAAATTTTGAAGAGCAAAGGATTCTTTGTAAGTGAAGATCTTCTTAAGAAATTAAAGAAGATATAGTAATATCTTAAAAAGAGAGAAAGTAAATTAAAAAGGTTTAGAAGAAATTAAATCTTGATCTTGAGTTCATTGAACAAGGTTTCAGCATTCTTATGGAATATGTTTTCTAATACTTCAGGTTTGTATGGTTCTGCTTTCCAATCGTCGTAGAGCCGCTCAAAAGTGAAGAAGGGCCAGTCGGATCCAAAGAGGATTTTCGTCTTACAGCGCCCATTGATCTCTTTTTTAAAATCGTCCGGGAAATAACGCGGGCTCCAACCATGCACCTCGTTAAAGACATTGGCTTTGTGAATTAATACAGATGCCATTTCATTATGAAAGGGCCAGGGCATGTGTGCAGCGATAATTGTAAGTTTCGGTATATCTGCAGCGACATCATCAATAAATGGAATAGGTCTTTCATACCTTAGCTTCATTCCTGAGCCGCCAGGAGTTCCTGCTCCAGCGGCAGTATGTCCACAACTAATTTTAACTGGTACTTTCTTTCTTGCGCAAAGCTTCCAGAAGGGATACATTTTTTCCTCATCGTTTGCGGCAATCCCACTACTGGCGCCATAATGGAACGGACCGAAAAAGCCGCAATCATTAATACAACGTTCCAATTCAGCAAGCCATTGCTCGCGACTATGAGACGCATTCATCATAAACCATGCGCCCAGAATGACATCGGGGTATTTATCTTTCAAACTGGCTACATAATTATTGATTTCTGCAATTTCCTTGAAATCCTTCTTAGTGGAAGTCGGAGGAACCAAAATCGCTTTTATTTCTCCTTTCCTATAGACTTCAATCATTTCTTCCTCAGTCTGGTAATATGGAATCTTGCATTTGAAGGCTTTTTCAAAGAAACTCTTAAAGCCAATTGGAAATAAGGCACCCTTTTCGGTGGTCATTTGGGTCTGGAAATCAATCACTTTCACCATTTTCACCTTAAAATATCTTTCACCATTTTAAACGGTAGTTTTGATTACCAGTTTCACCTTAAAATATCTTTCACCATTTTAAACGGTAGGTAAAAATTATTTGGTTCTAAAATCGGAGAAATTACCTTTAGGATAGTAGAAAATAACAAAAAGAGAAAATTTTAAACTGTTATTAGCATATAATATCGCAAAGAAAAATGAAATAAGAAGAGATGAATTGGTATGAAATTATATAATTATGGAGAGAAAAAGCCCGAGATTCATCCGAATACTTGGATTGCAGATGATGTGGTGGTCTATGGTGATGTGAAAATCGAAGAAGACACGGTTATATTCCCTGGCTGCGTCATTCGAGGGGACATTGCACCCGTAATTATAGAAGGGAAAAATGTGTTACAAGATGGCGTAATGATTAATCCCGCTGCGGGAAATAAAACGAAAATTGGACAGAATTGCCTCATTGGGTTTGGCGCTATCATTCATGGAGCCATCGTTGGGGAAAAGTGCATTATCGGAGCGCGGTCTATGTTAATGCCCGGAGTTAAGTTACAGTCGGAATGTATGATTGGCGCTTATTCATTCATTGCCAAAGGCACGGTTCCTGAGAAAAAGGTGTGGGTCGGAATTCCTGCAAAAGAGCAGCGCGATATCACCGAACGTGATTTGCAAATCTGGGAAATCGCAAAGAAGACATTTCGGGAAATTGCTCAAAAATATAAAAGTTCAAGATAAAGGATGTCAGTTAGATTTTAAAATCGAAGATTAAAAGGGAGATAAAAGCAAAAGAAAAGTAAAATAATAAAAAGAATTATTTTATAACAAAAGTTGGTAATTTATTAATGATGTTTTCCGCTTCTTTAATCGTTCTCTCAATAAGTTCTTGTACAGTCGGTAAATCGCGTATTAAGCCCGTGACTTGACCACATAAAAGGCTGCCTCGTTCATCACCTATCTCGGCTGCCAGATAGCGTCCATCGGCTTTAAATTTCATTAACTCTTCGTCATTCACATTTCGACCCATCATTTCCTCCAGACCCTTAGTCCAAGCATTTTTGAGATAGCGGCAGTGGGGACTGAAGAAGCCAGGCAAAACTACGGTATCCGTTTCTTCTGCATGGGTAAAGGCCTGTTTATAATTATCTTTAAAATCGCTATCTTTCGTGGCAATCATCCGGGTGCCCATTTGAATCCCAGCAGCACCCATCACAAGCGCGGCGGCAAGACTCAAACCATCCACCATTCCACCGGCGGCGATGACTGGAATTTTGACCGCTTTTGTAACTCCTTGTAATAAAACCCACGTATGGACTGGCTCGAGGGCGATATGCCCTCCAGCCTCGTATCCAGATGCGATTACCGCATCACAGCCCACCTTTTCAACTCTTAGTGCATGCCGCGTTGCCGCAGCTACATGGAAATGTAAAATGCCAGCGCGATGCAATTGTTCTGTCCAAGTTCCCTCTTTCTTCGATCCTCCCATGGGATCGCCCGCCGATGTGACGACAACTCGGAGTTTTTTTGCAATATCAGAATCGCTCTGTACCTTTTCACAAATCATTGAAATACATTTTTTTGCATCGGGTTGCTCCTTCGCTACGCGAACATTAATGCCGAACGGATTCTTCGTAGCTTTGGCTACTTCATCAATAGCATCTGCCATGATTTCCGGGACAGGTTTTTCGAATCCCATGAGGGGACCCCCAGAATGACTGATTAATCCTAAAGCACCAGCATTAGAAGTTGCAATCGCAAGTTTCTCCGTCGAAAAGGGACCCATTCCTGCTTGGATTATCGGATGTTTGATATTTAACAAATCACACAATCTGGTATGTATCAAGAATTCGTCTCCCATTATTTATCTTTTAAATTTACACTAAGCAATAATGATAAATGTAATTATTAGCACCTTTTTATATGTTAAATTCTTTTCTACCTATGAAAGGTAGAAAGTTATTTTCTCATGAACTAGATTGAAGCTTAAAAGAGAAAAGAAAAAGTAAAATTGGAAACAAATATGACACAAGAGCCTGCTTTTACTGAATTTGATATCTTAAAGGACTATGGACTGTCAAAAAATGAAATTTATACTTACATGACGGTATTATCTATGGATTCTTGCGAAGCCAAAGAAATCTGTTTAAGAACGCACATTCCCTCTTCGAAAATCTATAACATATTAGAACGGCTGGAGCGATTTGGTTTAATTGAGATTCAACAATCGCGACCGAAGAAATATAAATATGTAGCATTAGATCACGCCCTTGAAAATCTTAAAGAACTAAAAAGGAAGGAATATGAATCGTTTCGAGAGAAATTGCCAAAATTAAAATCATATTTGCAAAAAAAAGTCAATATTAATGAAGTCAATTTAATGTAACAACAATGCTATTCCTATACGAGACCTTAAA
>CAYGYC010000464.1:0-3525 GCA_964353755.1 uncultured archaeon
AAATTATTCTCGCGCCTTTTTCAAAAATCGACAAAATTTTCTATTTATTCATCTTTTATATAGTAGGCGGATATATAACAAAAGTATAATATCATTATTAGTAACGTAAAGGAAATTCCAAGTATAATTTGTTTGAGAGAATTCGAAAGTAAATTGATTCACTCGGAAGAGGCGAAAAAATTATACAAAAATTCAAAAAGGCCTCAACTAATGGGAAAAGTGGATTTTCAATTGCAAAAAAACTATTCGTTTTCTTATTGATTTTCGTTCCTTTTTCTGCCTATTTTACGTTTCATATGGTTAATTTTCATTACATATCCTTAATAAGGGATTGCTGAGCAAGGTAAAGTGGTATTCAATCTATAGCTATTGCTGAGCAAGGTAACGTGATATTCAACATCCAATTAACTTTAAACTGTAATTTGAAATGTGATTACTGTCAAGCGACAGCAGATGATAGTATTTTTCCGCCACGAATCAATTATTCCCTCGAGACATTGAAAACGTTCATTGAGAAGGATCCAAATGCGGTAATTGCATTTTATGGAGGGGAACCCTTATTAGAGATACCCATGATGGAGAAAATTATGGATAGTATTGAAGCGCAATGTTATATTCTTCAAACTAATGGACTGCTGCTTCATAAAGTGCCCCTTACCTATTTAAATCGGTTCCATACGATAGTCTTTTCAATAGATGGGCGGGAAGCCATCACGGATTTGCATAGAGGGAAAGGGGTTCATAAAAAAATCCTTACGAATGCGAAATTACTCCGAAAACAGGGATTTCAGGGAGAATTAATTGCCAGAATGGCGGTTACGGAAGAAATGGATATTTATCCGGAAGTTACCTGGTTGCTTCAATTGAAGGATCCGAAGTTTGATTCGGTGCATTGGCAAATCGATTTCATGTTCAATGATCAGGCTTTATGGAAGGATATTGAACTGTGGATTTCCCAGAAATATAATCCCCAAATTTCCCTGTTAGTGGCAGAGTGGGTAGCCACCATGAAACAGGAATCGCGAGTCTTGAAAATCTATCCTTTTTTAGGGATCATGAATACTCTGCTTTCAGGACAGCCTTCACATCTCCCGTGTGGTGCGGGATGGATTTGGCAAAATATCTGCACCGACGGAATCATTGCTGCTTGTCCAGTGGGTGCTGATTTTAAGCCATTCCATATAGGGCATATTGCGACGACACACCCGTTAGAAACCTTGAATGCGTTACATTGTGGCAATCCATGTCCCGCGTGCGAAATATTCGAGGTGTGTGGAGGACGATGCCTTTATGCCAATATGTTCAAACCATGGGGCGAAACAGGGTATTCCCTGGTCTGTAAAACGGTTTTTCATCTAGTGCATGAATTACGAAAAATTAAGCCTGAAATAGAGGAACTTATTACTTCTGGAAAATTAAAGTTGACTGATTTCGATTATTTTAAATATAATTGTTGCGAAATTATTCCTTAATTGGTGCAGTACAGGGGAGTTCAATTAAATTTGGAAGAAAAAATAGAAACTATTTTAAAAGATTTTCCCAAAACGTTTGCAGAAGAATTGGATATCGATTTAAAACGAGGAGACGAACAGGAGGTTTTCAAATGGTTTCTGGCAGCGATTCTTTTTGGGGCGAGGATTTCGATGGAAATTGCGAAAAAAACATATAAGCAGTTCCATAACGAAAATCTTATTACACCGGATGCCATTTTAAATGCAGGCTGGGATAAGCTTGTAGAAGTTCTAGATGCGGGAGGATATGTACGATATGATTTCAGCACGGCAGATAAGTTATTAGAAGTAATGAAATTGCTCTATGAAAAGTATAATGGGAAACTTAATAAAGTTCATGCGGTTGCTAAAGATTCAAAGGATCTAGAGATTCTTTTACAAGAATTCAGAGGAGTAGGTCCTATGACCACAAATATCTTCTTAAGAGAATTACGCGGGATTTGGGGTAAAGCTAATCCGAACCTTTCGCCTCTTGTAAAAAAGATCGCCCAAAAGTTAGGAATCAGTGAAGATCGAATACGCGGGGATGTAAAACTTGAGGCGGCACTGGTGAGACTTAAATCTAAAATTAGAAAATAATTAAGATAGCAAGATATTCTAATTCTCTAATGGAAAAATTGCGAATTTTCCGAAATCATGGATGCTTTTTTTAAAATGAATTAGGATACTAGCGCGAACATCCGTAAAACTTGTTTAAATTCTTCTTCTGTTAAGGCAGATTTGCGAATACCAGTACCAAATAAATCATTCTGGAGATAATCAATTAGAGCCTTTACTCGAGAATCGGTGTCTTCAATGTTTGGAACCGATTCTTTGATTTTGAAAATAATTACGTTCTTTCCGCTATAGGGACCTACGAGGAGACGCCGTTGATTTCCCACTTCTTCCGGAGAGATAAATTCATAGGTTTCCGGATGTTTAATTACGCCATCGGTATGTATTCCGGATTGATGCGTGAATGCGTTGACACCAACGAGCGCTTTATTCCAAGGAATACGAATATCCATTGCTTTACTGATATATTTACAAGCTTCAGTCAGTAACGCGGGATGATATTTAGTTACTCCAAAGTGATACTGTAAATTCATAAGGATTTTCTCCGTTTCAGCATTTCCGGAGCGTTCACCCATTCCGAGCATAGTGCCACTTGCCCAAGTTGCCCCATTCTGTAATGCAACTATCGTATTAGTCACAGAATTTCCAAGATCGTCATGACCATGAAACTCAATTTCAATATCGTATTGACTCAGATAGCGAATTTTATCCGGGATGCTTTTACAGATGGGTATATCCGGGGCAATATGACTTGGAACGCCTACCCCTACCGTATCACACACGCGATAACACTCGGCATGAAGTTCTACCAAAGTCTCAACTAACTGTTTTTCAAATTCCCAATCCGCGCGGGTGCTATCTTCTCCATGTTGAAATACGCGTAACCCATGATCCATGGCATATTGCACTGATTTCGTAATTCGTTCGATACATTCGTCTCTTGTAATAGCGACCTTATGTTCTAAATGAATATCACTCACCGGGTGGCTAATTCCGACTTCCTTTAGCCCTTCCAGGCGTAATGCATCGTCAATATCCTTTATATCCGCCCTTAACCAGACCGCAATCCTTGCCTTTAAGCCGGCAGAGAGAATTAATTGGGCAGTTTTTCGATCAATATCATACCACGTTCCAAAAATCTCAATCCGTTCTACCCCGATATCATCTAAATAGTGAGCAATTTTCAATCTCTCTTCCGGGGTCGGGGCACGAATGCCGGGCATCTGCATCCCGTCTCGCAAGGTCGTGTCATCGATCTTCTTTTCTCCAAACATATATTTCATCGCTCTTTTTTCGTTAAATCAGATATCGCATTACTCTTTAGTAAAAAGGAGTCTAAATCTAAAATTTAACCTATTTTATAAAGTTATTGAATGAAATATTTTAACTTTTATAGCAATAGGTAGTTATAAAATCCAAAAACGTAGAATTATAAAAATTGCGGCATTTAAGTTATTAA
>CAYGYC010000465.1:0-3520 GCA_964353755.1 uncultured archaeon
GGAGAATTCAGCTGCCCTTAGGAGTAATTATTGTCACAGTATTGAATAATCAACCGGTTATTTTTAATCCAAGATCCAATCAGACAGCGATCATGTATCGTAGTCAGACGATCCGTGCAAATGCCACGGTCAATGATGTGGAAGATAGTCCGCCCACCAGTTTAACGGCGTTCCTGTGCATTTATCTCGTGGAAGAAGCTCAATGGAATAATAAATCTATGGCTCCGACGGGCAATTTCTTCGCATATAATTTTGTGATTCCGAATGCAGATGTGTATTTGGGTCAAATTCAACTGATTATACGCGCTAATGATACAGATGGAGGCTGGACGCAATTTAGTTTGGGAACAGTTACCGTGCTTAATAATCAGCCAGTCATTACCAATGCGAAATCGAATCAAACATTATCTATGTATCGAGACCAAACCCTTAGGACCAATGCTACAATAACAGATGTCGAAGATAGTCCGCCTACCAGCTTAACGGCGTTCTTGTGCATTTATCTTGTAGAAGAAGCCCAGTGGAATAATAACTCCATGGCGGTAAATGGGAACTTCTTCAAATACAATTTCACTATTCCAAAACTCGATATCTATCTTGGACAAATTCAGGTCCTTATCCGCGTCAATGACACGGATGGCGGCTGGAAGCAGGTGAATATGGGAACTGTTTTGGTGCTTAATAACCAACCAGTGATTACTAATCAAAAAACAAATCAGACGTCTTCAATGTATCGCAGTAAAACCATCCGGGTCAATGCAACTATCACAGATCGGGAAGATTCATCACCAACCGGCTTAACTGCATTCCTTTGTATTTATCTTATCGAGGAAGCCCAGTGGAATAATAAATCGATGGCAGTAAATGGAAATTTCTTCAAATATAACTTCACGATTCCAAACTCGGATGTTTATCTCGGACAAATTCAGGTCATTATTCGGGCCAATGAGACTGATTACGGATGGGTACAAACACTTTTAGGCACCATTACGGTTTTAAACAATCAACCCATTCTTACTAACCCGCGTTCTAACCAAACTAGTCCAATGTATCGTAGCCAGACCATCCAGGCAAATGTTACAGCCACTGATGTGGAAGATAACCCACCAACCAGCTTGACCGCTTTCTTGTGCATTTATCTCGTAGAAGAAGCCCAATGGAATAATAAATCCATGATTGCAGTGGGAAATTTCTTTGCCTATAATTTTCTAATTCCGAATACTGATATTTATTTAGGACAGATTCAAGTTTATATTCGTGCAAATGACACCGATAAAGGGTATGTGCAGGTTAGTATGGGGACAGTTACCATCCTGAATAATCAACCAATCATAACCAACCCGCAATCCAACCAAACGGCCACGATGTTTCGCAGCCAAACCATCCGGGCTAATGCCACCATCACGGATCGGGAAGATTCTCCTCCTACCAGTCTGACTGCGTTCTTGTGCATTTATCTTGTCGAGGAAGCCCAGTGGAATAATAAGTCCATGAGTGCTGTCGGGAATTTCTTCCAATATAATTTCGTCATTCCGAATGCGGATATTTATTTGGGACAGCTGCGGGTCTATATACGCGCAAACGAGACCGATGGAGGGTGGGCGCAAGTGAATATGGGAACAATTATCGTTTTTAATAATCAACCGGTAATAACTAATCCTTTATCAAACCAAACCACCACCATGTATCGCGCTCAGACTATTCGTGCCAATGCAACAATTCTAGATGTCGAGGATAGCCCGCCCACTAGTTTAACTGCATTTTTGTGCATGTATTTGGTTGAAGAAACCCTGTGGAATAATCGATCGATGGTTCCTACAGGCAATTTCTTTGCATATAATTTCTTGATCCCAAATACAGACGAATATTTGGGTCAAATCCAAATCATCATTAGGGCAAATGACACGGAACATGCCTGGACACAGGTGAATATGGGGACTATTACGGTGCTTAACAATCGGCCTGTCATTACAAATCCGAGATCAAATCAGACGGCGACCATGTTTAGAAATCGAACTTTCCGTACCAATGCTACGATTACCGATACAGAGGATAGCCCGCCAACAAGTTTAACGGGATTCTTATGTGTTTATCTCGTGGAAGAAGCCCAGTGGAATAATATGTCCATGACGGTAGTAGGGAACTTCTTTGAACGATTCTTTACGATTCCAAATAGCGATATCTATTTAGGGCAGATTCAAGTAATCATTCGGGCCAATGATACCGATCAGGGATGGAGACAAGCAGTTCTGGGGACAATTAATGTTTTGAATAACATTCCAGTTATTGTTAGTCCGCTCTCTAATCATACTACCCAAATGTACCGAAATGATACGATATGGGTAAATGCGACCTTGATGGATATCGAAGACAGCCCCCCGATAGGATTAACCGCATTTTTCTGCTTGAATTTGAGTTCCCGCACGTGGTATAATGTTTCTATGACCCATGAGGGCAGTGGATTTTTCGCTTTGAAATGGAAGATTCCCGATAAGGACCAATTTAATGGACTAATCTTCCTCTATGTTCGTGGAAATGATACCGATAAGGGCACTAGAACTTATTCTTTGGGAACGGTGAGGATAGTCGGTCGACCTACGAATCTGAGAAGTTATTTGAATGGGACGGAATCAGTCTATATGGAAATTGA
Organism: uncultured archaeon; assembly: GCA_964353755.1. Lineage (GTDB taxonomy): Archaea > Asgardarchaeota > Lokiarchaeia > Helarchaeales > HEL-GB-A > CAYGYC01. The sequence continues at coordinate 2,651 of CAYGYC010000465.1, forward strand.
TTATAATGCGGTCATGAATATTACAGCGTATTATTATGAGACACAGGGAAATAGACCACTAATTAAAGCAGAAGTGCGGGTCACATGCTTAAGTCACCCACCAATAGCCCAGAATGCAATCATGAAGAATAATGGAAAGGGAAATTACAGCTGGATTTTTGATCCAGTCAGTGCAGGGGTCTATACTTTTGTGATTAATGCTAATTATTCAGGATTCGAGACTAAACAGAAGCAACTCTCGATTTTAGTACGCGGAAATACCAATTTCACGCTATATATGAATGGGAGTAGAACAATTTATCGTGAAATCTATTTCGATCAATGGCTGAATCTTACCATCTTTTATTATAATATGTCAAGCGGCGCTGGCATTGATACGGCTTCCGTAAATATGACCGTTTTAGTAAATAATTCCAACTATCAAATGGTGAATAAGGGGAATGGCAATTATTCATGGATTTTCGAGGGGCGAGGATGGTATAAGACCGTATCGAATTTACCTTATAATTTTGTGCTGCAAATCAATGCGACCGCGCCAGGCTTTCAATATTTTGAGGCTTTTATGACTATTCAAATTAAACCGAAACCTACCGTATTAGATATTTACATGAATGGCACGAAACAAATTGAATTTTCGATGCGGTTCAATCAATCGGTAGTAATTACCGCTTTCTATAATGATACCACCTCTATCGCGGGAATTCCTGGAGCTTCCGTGAATATTACGGGAGCCTCGCCCATGATAGAGGATTTGTTACATTCAGGAAATTATACTTATTGGTATAATGCATCCAGACCTGGTGAGTTCCAGTTCATAATTAATGCGACCAAATATGGGTACGCCTATGCAGAAGGAATGATTACCATCCA
>CAYGYC010000466.1:0-3513 GCA_964353755.1 uncultured archaeon
CGCCGAACACCTCCTGCGCCTTGCCGATGCCGCCTCGCTGAGTGAACGGCGCGTAGTCGAAGTCGCTCGCCTCGATGGCAAGTCCAGCGGCGATCTGGTCGCGGATCAGTTCTAGCCAGCGCCGCTGCTCGTCCGTGAAGTTGCGCCCGGCGATCTCCTGCATCGCCAGCCAGCGCTGGAACCGCTCCCCGACCTCGTCCGCGAACGGGACAAGTTCGCCCTCCTGGTGAAGCGCGAACCGGACGAGGGAGACGATATCCGTGAGCATCCTCCCGCCAGAGCCGCGTACCTTCGACTGGTCCAGCGTTTCGTAGGCCCGCCAAAGGTTCTCCGGCAGCCAGGAGCGCGGCGGCTCCTTGAGCGCCTCAGCCAGCGCCTTGATTTCGGCGAACCTCAGCCGCTGCCGATACGGCCGGCTGTACAGCACCTGCAAGGCCGTGATCTCGTCCTTGTGATCACGGATGAACTGCTCGAAAGACGTAACGAGGCTCTGCGCCCTCTCCTTCGCCGCCTCAGAGAAGGCCGCCTCCAGCACCACGTCCTTGCTGACCGTGTCGATAGTCTGCTCGAAGCGCTGCTTGGCCAGCACGACCTGGTCTCGCAGCGCCGGGTTGGTCGCCAGAGGCGCCGCAGCGGCCCGGAGCAGATCCGCCGCCGCCCGATCGACCTGTTCGAGCGTCGGCTGGGCGTCCGGCGCGAGCTCGGCGGCCGTCCGGGCGGCTTCGACCTGGCGGTCGGGCTCAAGGGCGTGGACGATATCCGCCGCGATTGACTGAAGACTCTTGCCGCCCGCCAGGTGGGCCAGCATCTGCCGGTCCTCAGAACCCAGTTGCCTGTCGAGCCTGGCCAGGCGGCCCGCCAGCGAGGAGAGGATATCGGGGTCGGTGCTGCCGAAGGCGACGGCCTGGATCAGCTTGTTGAAGGGGACGGTCGGCTGCCGTTCTAGCGGCTGGGAGTCGGTCAGGTTGCCCTCGCTGAGACCAACGGCGTCGACGATGACGAAGTGCGTCTTGCTGGTCGTGTCGGGCGTCACCGCCTGAAGGTCCGTGCCGCTGATTACGCGCACGCCACGGCCCTTCATCTGCTCGAAGAAGGTCCGGCTCCTCACCTCCCGCATGAACATGATGATCTCCAGGGGCTTGATGTCCGTTCCCGTGGCGATCATGTCTACGGTCACGACGATGCGCGGGTAGTAGCTGTTCCGGAACGCCGAGAGCAGTGTCTCGGGCGATAGCCCGCTCTGCCTGTAGCTGACCTCGTGGTACTCCCTCCCGTCCGGCCCAGCTTTCTTCTCCACTACCTTCACCACACTCGTCCGGTAGGTGATCTTCTGGGCGAACTCGTTGCCCCGGCCGAACTCCTCCCGGAAGATCTGGACGATGTCGTCCGCGTGGCTGTCGTCCTTGGCGTAGACCAGCGTCTTAGGCACCTCGGTCCGACCAGGGAAGAGGTCGGTGAACAGGCGGTCCCGGAACGTCTGGACGACGGTCCGGATCTGATCCACCGCGACAACATCCCGATCCAACTCGTCGGCCCCGTAGGTGAGGTCCTCATCCAGCCGCTCCCAGCGGATCGCCCGCGTAAGGCGGTCCCGCCGGTCGACGAAGAAGCCCGCCTCGACCTTCGAGCCAGCCTCAGTGATCTGAGTGCGAATGCGGTACACGTCAAAGTCGACGTTGACCCCGTCAGCTACTGCCTGCTCGTGGTTGTACTCCATCACCAGGTTCTGGTTGAAGAAGCCGAGCGTCTGCTTCGAGGGCGTCGCCGTCAAGCCGACGATATAGGCATCGAAGTACTCCAGCACCTGCCGCCAGAGGTTGTAGATGGAGCGGTGGCACTCGTCCGAGAAGAGGAAGTCGAAGGTCTCGACGGGGACGGCGGGGTTGTAGATGACCGGCACCGGCTCGGGGAGAAACGCGGCGCCAGCGTCGAACTGAGAGCCCTCCTCCAACTCCGGCGGCAGTTCCTCCTCGCCCTTGAGCATCGAGTAGAGGCGCTGGATGGTCGTGATGCAGACGCGGGCGACGGGGTCGATCTTATTCGACGTGAGGTGCTGGACGTTGTACAGCTCCGTGAACTTGCGGCCGTCGTCCGGGGTCGTGTACTGCTGGAACTCCTTCAGTGCCTGGCGCCCCAAATTCGAGCGATCGACGAGGAACAGGACGCGCTGAGCGCCGGCGAACTTGACGAGGCGGTAGATCGACGTGATGGCTACGTGGGTCTTGCCGCTGCCAGTGGCCATTTGGATGAGCGCCCTCGGCCTGTCTTCGCTCAGCGACTGCTCCAGGTTGCGGACAGCGATGATCTGGGCTGGCCAGAGGCCGGTCTCGATCAGCGCCGGCATCGCCCGCAACCGGGACCTGAGCGTCGAGAGAGCCACGTAGCCGCCTCGTCCATCGGCGACCCTCTTCAGGGCTAGCTCTGGCGTCGAGGGCGCCGCCGTCGTGTCCAACCACGAGACGAGGGTCTCCGGCCGGTGGAAGGCAGACAGGCGCCGGCTGCGCGGTTCCGGGTCCAGCCGGTTCGTGAACCGGGTCTCGACGCCGGTGCTCTCGTACAGGAAGGGGAGCGGGCGAACGACGGCGGGGATCTCGTCGGGCAGCCCTTCGCTGTACTTCTCGGACTGCCACTCGACGCCCGTCAGCGTCGTTCCTTCAGGCTTCGCCTCGATGGCGCCAGCGGCCTTCCCATCCACGTACAGCAGGTAGTCAGCGAACCCGTGACCTGGCTTCAAGGGGAACTCGCGAACAGCAACGCCGCGGCCTGCCGCCAGGTTGACAGCATCGCGATCCTGGACCAGCCACCCCGCTGAATCGAGGGCCGCGTCAATCTGCTCTCTAGCTTGAGTCTCCGGCTTAGGCATCTACGTTGCCGACCCGCGGATGCGGTCTACCTCCCACTCCCGAGCGCGCTAATCCTACACCGCCCGAGGGGGCGCGGGAAGTGTGGAGCGGCGGGACACCATCAGGTCATGGTGTCTGGTCTGGTCACCGATGGCCCTCGCGGCGTCGGCGGGCACTTTTGCCCATAATGCATAGGAACCGATGGGCTGTGGTCGGGGAAAGGTGGCTGAGAAACGGAATGGTTAGAGGACTGCTCCCCAGCCGACGGTCAGGCGACCTGGCGGACGTGGATGGCCTGGCTCCGCTGTGGCCGCCGGGCGTCCGGCTCGCTTTCGAACTCCACCTGCTGCCCCTCGTTTAGTTCATCGAAAGTCGGGCTATCCACCGAACTGCTGTGGAAAAAGACTTCCTCCGTCGTGCCGTCGGGCTGAATGAAGCCAAACCCCCGCTCGCGGACCAGGCGCTTGATGGTGCCTACTGCCATAGTGAACCTCCTCATCGGTCCTGCCCGGTTGTCTCAGAGAAGGGCGCCCCGTAGAACCGGCTCCCCCTCCAGATAAGACGGCGCGACTACTGCTGAAGCACAGCCTGTCGGCACGTTTACGCTTCCGGCAGCGCCGCCTTGGTTAGCTTCGCCGCCGGGCCTCGATCCTCAAACGAACGCATTGTA
>CAYGYC010000467.1:0-3485 GCA_964353755.1 uncultured archaeon
TATAATAGTCTCTTTATTTTTTCTAGCTTCTTCGATAATATCCATATCACTAGCTTTTGCCATTCCTATATCGCCCACATGACGAGCTTTATGACCTTTGGATTTCAATCGTTTACCTAGTTCCCGTGGTATATTCATATTCAATAGGAATTTCATTAAACTGTCGCTTCTTTCAAAGGTATAATTCTCTCTTCCATAACCCATGCCGCATAGCCTAAGGCTTGGAATATGTCTTCCCGCTCTAACTCAGGCCATTCCTGCAAAATCTCATCGATCGTCATTCCAGAACTCATGTAACTAAGAATGGATGCAACTGGTATTCTTAACCCCCGAATACAAGGTTTTCCAAAACATTTATTTGGATCCAATGTAATCCGACTGAATTTATAATGGCAGATTTCCTTCATTATTCCACTTTCTATTAATAACGTTATTACTACTATAATTTAATTACTTCCTCAATTTAGATTTTTCGCTTAATTTTTAATTCTCTTCCTTGAAAGGCATAATTTATACCTATCTTAGTAGACATATTGAAATCTCCGTTTTTATTTGCCCTAAATTACTTTCTTCAATCCCTCTTTTAAGTAAAATAAGCTAGAATAAATTAGGATATAACACAAATCTTCACTAGATGATGAAAAAAAAGAATAAAGGAAAATAGAGGATAGTCCCCCATGAAAATTGGGTATATCGTTCAACAATTTTATCCTACTTCCTATGGGAGTGGAGTACATGCCTTTGAACTCTCCAAGGAATTAGTGAAGCTGGGTCATGAAGTTCATGTAATCACCAAAGGCGAACCCACGCAAAAATCGTATGAAATATTCAAGGGTCTTCACATCCATCGGATTCTCCCTTCGTTTCATACGCCCTACTATTTCCCCCTTAATTCGATTTTATTGTGGATTTATGGTAAAACGGTTCTACAAAAATTAAATGTGGATGTTTTAATCGGGCACGGATTTGAAACCAGCTTATTTTATAAACTGGAAAAGAAAATTCCGTTTATATATAAGGCAGTCGGAACGATCGGCTTACAAAGGTTCCGGGATTATTTAACAAAGCGTGAGATTTTGGGGAAATTCTATTTTCCATTTTTAGGTTTTAGTGAAAAAACTGCCATTAATCACGCAGATTGCATTATCGCGATCTCTAATACGATTAAAACCGAATTAAGTGCTACCTATCACATTCCCGCAAAAAGAATTCATCGGGTTTATAATGGCGTAAATTTACATCGATTTTGTCCCAATCATAATAATTCGGAACTTAAGACGCAGTTAGGATTAACTTCCAAACGGATTATCCTTTTCGTAGGGCGATTATCACCGATTAAAGGTCCACAAATATTACTAAAGGCGATTCCGCTCATTATTAAAAAAATACCCGACAGCGTGTTTCTCTTTGTAGGGGATGGCCCCCTTCAATCGTACCTCCACAAGATGACATACGAATTCCATATAACAGATTATGTAAGATTTTTAGGGTTTGTTTCTAATGCCGAAATCCCGAAATACTTTACCATGGCAGATTTGGTAATCATCCCCTCCTTATATGAACCTTTTGGGTTAGTGGCCTTAGAGAGTTTAGCCTCTGAAACGCCCATTCTTTCGAGCGCCCAAGGAGGGTTGGCTGAAATCCATGCCTATTTGAAGGATTTTCCAACACTCACCCCGCTCTCCCCTCAAATCATAGCGCAGCAGGTCATCAGTTTATTTTCTAATCCTGCAGAATTAAAGAGATTAGGGCACAAAGGTCGAAAAATTGTGGCTCAATATTTCTCGTGGGAACGCAATGCTCAACAAATAAATAAGTTGATAGAAAAAATAAACGAAAATAGAAAAAAAAATTAGAGAGCTTTTGATTTATTAATCCAATCAGAAAGCATTTGGGCAGTAATAGATGTACTGATATTTTCTTTTGAAATAGTATCCAAGACTTGAACACGCAATGCGTTCTCATTGATTTTAGCAAGATGTTTTACAGACCGTACTCCTGATTTCGTTAGTATCAACGCATTTTCTATGGAAAGTCCGGCAATTCGTAGAAGATCAGCTAGTATTCGCCAAATAATTATTTTTGATTGTTGTATTCCCGTTTTATCGGCTATATCTTTACTGTTGGCTCTCAAGAGATCAAGGGACGAGACAAAACCCGCTTTCTGTAAGGCAGCCAATGATTCGGCATCAATCATCGTACCAAACTCACTTAAGTTTAGGGGACCAACTCTGGTAGGCGCGGCTGCGGATGGTGCTCGGGCTGGCGGTGTGGCGGATGGTGCTCGGGCGGCTGGTACTGGGGCGGATGGTGCTCGGGCGGCTGGTACTGGGGCGGGTGGTGCTCGGGCGGCTGGTACTGGGGCGGGTGGTGCTCGGGCGGCTGGTGCCAGCGAGATAGGTTTTGCCGGTGGTAGGCCTTCTGCTGCTTCTTCTTCAACCACCTCTAAGGTAGAAGCTGGAGTGGCGGGCATTGTTTCGGCTGCCAGTCCTTCGGAAGTTTGTCCCCGCGGAGAAAAGGCTACCCCTTTGAAAAATACAATAACCACCCATAAACTGAAGATGATGAGTAAAAGGGGTAATAACCCGGTTCGCATTTGACCCTTTATAACAGGTAAAAATTTACCGAAAACTACGACGAAGAAGAGAATTCCAGGAGCCATTGCGAATCCCAGCACTGCAGACGTGTTCTTGAACTCTAAATGTTTTGAGCTTGCCACTACCTTTCCAAAAAGGAGCCATACCACAAGGACCACAGCAATTCCTCCTATAAAAACGAGCGGATAGAGCGTAATGGATCTACCCAGTAAATCGAATACTACAGGAGGGATCAGCGTAGCAGTCATTTGCCACCAACTCAGTAAAGTACTGTTCGTGGAAACGCTCAAATATAAACAAAAGAAGATACTTGTAATCAAAACAAAGATGAGACTTTGCTTAAAACTGGAAGAATCATTATAAATATTAGAAAAACCGGAGTTAGACCCTAAAAATGCGCCCGAGAGTTTTGAACCGAACGATACTTCCGCACTGGGCATAACCACAACTTTGCGTCTTTCTATAGGGAGTTTTTTAACTTCTTTCGCTTTTTTAATCCATTTATTAATAGTATCAACATCCATCCCGGTATCTTCAGAGAGCAGATCAGCGGATTCATCTGCTAAGTCATCGATACTCATTACCCCGGCGCCGACAAGCTTCTTAGCCTCATCAATTTTAATTTCTACAAGTTGACTGATTTCCTCTGCGGCGGCATCTACTTCAATGAACTTTTTCCTCTCTTGGGCCCGTGCTAAAATAACCCAGGTGGTCAATTGTTTTTTGGCGATGCCTGTTAATTTTGCGAGTTCCTCAGGATTCGAACTGCCGAGTTTTTTAATGGATTTAATCCCGGCGCGATATAACTTTACGGCTTGTTTTTTGCTCAACCTTTTGATTTTCGTTAATTCATTTATCGATTTATCGGATAAAATGAATAAAGATTTA
>CAYGYC010000468.1:0-1753 GCA_964353755.1 uncultured archaeon
TATCCATATATCAGTCATTAGATTCCTCCTCATTCACTTCTTCTTTTTCTTTTAATGAATCCGCATAAAATCTTTTTAACGAATTAAAAACGTCCTTAGCCTTTTTTACCTTTTCTTTTGAGGTCACTATATTATATTCTTCATAAGCAATTTTATCCGATACATCTGGATAGCGAGAAAAGGTATAATCAACAGTAAGATCGGAAATGGAATCTATTAGATCGGGATCTAGTTTCAGTTGCTTAGCCAATTCGTCAATATAATGGGTCCTTGGAATTTTTTTCCCCTGAATAGCAATGATAGCCTTAAGGAGTTTTTCAATAGATTGATGGGCAAGAAAGGCTGCGATATCATAACCTTCAATCGAAATATTCTTCTCAGCCATCTCAAGATCATGTAATGCTTGTTTGAGCCACTTTATTGCTATCTTATTTGTCATTATTTGAGAATTCCCTTTAAATTCAATCTATTCGTATTAAATAAAAGTAATTCCCCTTAAAAAGATTAATTAAATTTGGGAATTATATTCATTTTCTAATTTGGGAATTATATTCATTTTTTTTATGTTGTCTCCCTTTTTATATCTCTTCTTACATATCGTATTGTTGAATACGCAATAGACTCAGGTAAGAGAGTGAATCCATGCCCGACAAGTCAGGTACAACCAATTTTAAGGAATTGGAACAATTGATTGGCGAATCCATCCCTCGTGTAACAACTATTACGTGGGATACGAGGGGGTGATATTTGAGGGGGATAGTATAGTCGGATTGGGGTTATGTAAGTGTGGATTAACCACTCTCCCAGCGTCAATACTCCAATTAAAATCCCTCCGAACCTTAAATTTAGGTCGTACTCAGTTAAGGACTCTCCCGGAGTCCTTTAGGGACTTAGAATCGCTCGAAGTGTTATTCATCTATCACAATAAGCTTACAATTCTCCCGGAGTCCTTTGGGGAGCTAAAATCGCAAATCGCTTACTTACCTTGATTTGAACTTAAACCAGCTCACGACTCTCCCGGAGTCCTTTGGGCAGCTAAAATCCCTTACCAGGCTTAATTTAAGATATAATCTGCTCACAACTCTCCCGGAGTCCTTTGGGCAGTTAGAATCCCGAATCCCGAATCCCTCCAAACCTTATGGATTCTTAATAATCAGTTAACGACTCTCCCGGATTCCTTTGGCAATCTAAAATCCCTCCAAATCCTAGATTTAAGGGCTAATCAGCTCACGACTGTCCCGCACTCCTTTAGGCAACTCCACGCGCTCAAAACATTAGCATTAGAAGGGAATCCGTTGAATAAGCATGAGCAAGAAATGGTCGATGCTGATCATTGAAGCGCATGAGAAAAAATGATAAGAAAGGTGTTCAAATCAAAAAGTTTTAAGATTTTTAATTTTGTTTTTCTTTTTGGGCGCTGTCGAGAAATTCCAAAATATATTTGATAAAATCTTCAAAATCGGTTAACCCTTGAATTAAACTATCATATACAAGATTTTCATCAATTTCTGAATAGCCATGGACAAGAATATTTCTGAAACCCGCCATCTTGGCAACTTTCTTCGCAAATTGTTTAGGCAAAATAGAATGTTCACCCAGAATGAGAAAAATATCTTGAAGTTTCTCAGGTTTCTTTAATTCAAGGTTAGCGATTATGTGATTTCCAATATCCAAAAGGCATTCGATTGATAATTGGAGGTATCGTTCGCCTAAGCCATAAATTTTATAATTTAAAAGAAAATCATCTTTATTT
>CAYGYC010000468.1:1763-3483 GCA_964353755.1 uncultured archaeon
CCAGTTCTCTCAATATTTTCAAATATTCTCTGAGCTTTGAAATACGAGAGTTAATGATATTTAAGTTAATATTAATAAGCCGTCCTTCCCTGTAAAATTGCTTTATGCATCAAGGTATAATATTCATTCTCATATTTTTGAAAATCAAAATATAATTTAATTACCCGAGTTTCGTAATTACACCGTGCATCTTCATTTAATTGATAGAGAATTTTCCCCTCACAGACTACATTATATTGAATATCTAATCCCGCCTTATTAAGAATGAGAAGATCAATTTTGTCCGAATGAAAGGCTTGGGAGAATTCGAAAATCAAATCTAAAATAGTTTCTTTTAAATTAAATTTCTGATTTTCTAACAGAACTGCAATATCAATGTCACTTAGAGTGGTATCACTCCCTCGCGCTTTTGATCCAAATAAATAGATGAGGGAAAGTCGATATTGTTTCGCAATTCGAGTGATGTCTGTTGAATTTATCATCTTACTATCCTGTCAATTCGTTTGTAAATAAAAAGTATTAGTTGTTATTAAATATAGCCTTTTAGTAATTAATTAGTTCAGAAGATCGCTATTTATTAATAGGAACTAGTCAATAGATAATTCATATTGGTGGTGCCTATGAAGACAACTCCGAAGCTTATTTTTTGCATAATTGTACTCTCTTCTGCAGTATTTTGTTATTGTTTCATGCAGGCTGATTTGAATAATGGGTATTCGATGGACATACTGGATGCAAATAATAAATTAGGATTAAGATCGGTCATAACGTTGGATCAGCTCCTCAGTTATCCCGATAATTTCACGTATTCATTAACAACGCTCTACAACGACCGGTATTTTGGCGCAGATATGTTTCAGTTGAATATTACGCAGACGAATGGCACGGCGACAGAGATTCAAATCGAGGTGGGGCAGTTCCTCAACACAACGAAGAGTGATTTACAAAATATGACGGTTGCCAAGCAGGAATGGGTAAATTTAACAGGCGCTGGTGATTCCAAAGTGGTAAATATTACCGTTTTTTGTATCACCGTGCAGGGCGAGGTGCCGCCATGGAATGAGAATTACTTCATTGTGGCAAAGAAGGCTTCCGGCAATCTATCCCTTCTCTTGAATTACATCGCGAATAATTCGCTGTACAACTTCCATTACGCCCAGCTCGCCGTTTGGGCATTATCCGATGGACCACAAAACATTCCTGCGGGATATATTTATAACGATACCGAAGTTGATTGGGTGAACAATCTCCTGACAGCGATTGGACTTGGGGCGGATTATATGATTCCGTATCTGCCCCGTATTCCGGGGTTTAACGGATGGATTTTACTGTCCTCTATAGGAATCATTCTTTTACCATACTGCGTCTTGAGGTTAAGAAGGCGAGATTGAGATGGCTGAACAGGTCGGGTCAACGGAGATTCCCAAATCCACGATGCTGAAATATGGGATCGGTGGATTAGGCATTGCCCTCTTCTCAGGGCTCGCTGGATTAACCTATAACTACTATTTCTATAATTACAGCTCGCCGGCCTATAACATGGGCATGATTCTTGGGTTGAGCTTCTTAATTTTTGGGATTTGGAATACGATCAATGATCCGATTTTCGGGTTTCTTTCCGATCGCACGCGGTCTCGATGGGGTCGCCGCCGTCCCTATATTGTTTTTTTTGTCCCGGTCCTCATAATTGGGATTTACCTGCTCTTTTTTCCCTTTGGAA
>CAYGYC010000469.1:0-3474 GCA_964353755.1 uncultured archaeon
AATTCGATGGGCTTAATCATTTTATATTCCGTAGGTTCCATGACAATATTGCCGGTCGCCAATGCATTAATGAGAAAGTTTTTGCCATCATGGAAGAAATCCCAAGGAATTTCGATATCATCAACTTGCAGTTGGAGGTATACCGTATTTTGCATATCATTTTGCAGGTGTAAAAAGACTTCTCTTATCGTACTAGGCAATAAAAGAAATAAAGTTCTCCCTAAAAAATAAAGAAGGTCACATCCAACCTCAGCGGCGGGATATCCCATAATCTGATCAACATCCGGCGGTGCTCCATACGCTTCTACTTTCCAGCCAAGAAATTCCTCATCTTGAATTAAGGTGTCACAACTCTCTTTATCCACCCCCGCAAAGGGAAAAAAATGAATTACCTTAAAAATCTGAAGAAGTATATTGCGGGTATTCTGATCAATGTAGGTATTGTCTAAAATTCGAATAGGCGCTTGGAATTTAGTTTTTTGCGATAAACGTAATGAAATTTTATACTGATTTTTCAATTTATTCAAGGTGAATTCAATTCGGGAAGCTTCAATACTGAGCTCTCGCAGCTTCTTTTCAATTGAATATAGGACTGCTTTGTCGATATGATAGACATTATCTGTTACTTTCATGAATATTTTATAGAGAATTTCACTAAAATAGGCATCTTGATCGAGAATCGCATTATAGAGTAGGTAAGCCCAAAAGTTTTCATTATGACTGTACCCAATGATTGATTCGATCAGCCATGCATCCTTAAGCAATGTAATTACATCAAGATCTTTGTATTTTAACACATTCAAAATTAAGTTTTTCAGTTTTTGATACAGTTCCTCTGCTATTTTTTCCTGTTGCGAGAGATATAAATGGGTGGATACTTTCAAAATGAGTTTAATAAATTCTTTAATTTTTATATCGTCAATATTTTCCCGTTTCTTAATTATAATTTCCTCGATTTTATCAAATATGCGAATAGTCTGACCAAAATTATTGCTATCGATTAAAATATTCAATAATCGAAAGGCCCGGTCTAATTTTCCCTCGGCTTCGCTTAAGTAAATTACACTATCTGACCCCGTTTCTATATAATTTTTTAGCCAATTTTCTTTGTCAATTTTGATTAGGTTCTCAATTGCACTACCAACAATATGATCTACTTTCTTGACTAATTCAATATCATCATCCTTTATTCCAATTTGATTCAAGGTTTGAATAAAATGATATAGTAATTCATATTCCTCGGTTTTAATCAAACCCGTACCAAACCAGAGAAACGTTTCAATAATGGAATAAATTTCATTTTTATGCTCGGAATATATTTCCTGATTTATTAATAAGCAGAATAATAGAAATGCATGGAGTTTTTTATCCTGTTCTACTAATCCTTTGACTCTTTTTATTTGACGCGTAATTAATTCATCATATATCTCTTTTTTTAGATTCATTTTCCCCAAATATTGGTAATATTGGAGATATCCCTTCTCTAAAATTTCCCAATCCGTTTCGGTTAAAATTTTTTTAGATTTTTTACTCAAGTTCGCCATTATTTCTTGCGCTAAAAGTTCCCGTAGGCCTAGTAAATAGGCGTAGGTATCTTCAATGTTTTCTTCGCCCCAACTTTTCTCCTCATCTTGTAGTTCAAGCACTCGTTTTATTAAACTTTGCTTCATCTCATCCTTAAATTTTACTCCATTTCTTAATAACCCATAAATAGCATACCCATTCGAATAACTACAATCTGACCAGAGGTCTTCTGGCGAATAATTATCCATAAACCATTTAATGGCATTTCTTTTGCCTTCCAGATAGTCATCTCGTTTTAAATAGGATTGCAGTATCAAATAAAACGCCGTATAATGCGGCACTACTATGCTTCCATCCTGTTTTGATTGTTTTGAAGTAAGCCATCTCATGGGCCGCGTGATTAAATCCAAAGTTTCATCTTTCCCGGCTTCTAAGAAATACCATAAAACAAATGAGGATTCCCATAGCTCATCGTTCCAAAGTCCATCTCTTGAATCTTGCTTATGGATAATCCAGTCTTCTGCGGCTTTCATTATTTCTGAAATAGAAATATCCGTTTCTTTCACTTTTGACAAGGCTTTTAAGGCGACGGCGGTCTCCCACTGTTCCTCCATCCATGAATCGCCCCGTCTTTCGTTTAATAGCCAATTAACCCCATCATATATGAAAGATGACTGAAAGGCAAATCCGTATTGAATTAATAAATCTAATACATAGGTCGTTTCACGCACACTGCCCCAGTTCTTTCCTTCATTGAACTTTTCAACCATCCAAATTAAGGCATCGTCTAACCCGTTTATTAAATTCAACCACGCATCGGAATCCGTCATAACTGTCTTACCTCTAAATTATGTAATAAATAGCCTTCAAAAATTTATTTCTAAATTTATTTAGGTCAACAGTACATAAAATAAAATGCTAAAAAGAATAATCAAGAAAATACACACGAAAATGACCACATAATCTTCTGAATTCAATTCGGGGATCAACCTTCTTTCCGATTTTGTTTAATAAATTCTCTGGAAATCTATTATTGAAGAACTCATCTATAATTTCTTTTTAATCAAATTTGGGGAAAAAAAGAGGGGAAATATATTGTAGTTATTTTGCTTTTATTTCTGGAACCAATACTTTTTGAGGTAAGGTTTTAATTATGTCTTCCGCTTCAGCCATGATAGAATCAAATAAATCCTTGACTTTTGGGATATTATGAATTCGTCCAGCTACACTTCCACCTAGTATGACCGAATTTTCTTCGTCGCCTTCAAACAATTTCGCTAATCCGTCCATTTCAAGTCGCATGATCGCTTCATTGGATTCAACGGGGATGCCTTTGAATAAATTTCCGCCTTCGAGCTTAATAGTCTCATCCACAATTTTCAACGATTGAGCATTTCGTAAAAAGCGCATTGGTCCAAATAATCCGCGCCCTACAAGCGTATCCTGTTCAGATCGTTTCGTGATAGCGTTCTTCCACATCGGTTCAAAATCAGATTCTTCTGTGGCAATCATACGAGTACCCATCTGAATTCCAACAGCGCCCATCGCTAAAGCCGCTGCGAGACTCACTCCATCACACATGCCACCACCGGCAATAATCGGCTTTTTAACAGCTTTAACGACTTCAGGGACGAGAACCATAGTTGAGACATCACGCCAAGCACAATGTGCACCGCCTTCACGTCCAGTCGCTATGATAAAATCCACATTTGCTTTCTCTGCTCTTTTTGCATGTTCTACAGCCGGAACCACATGCGCCCATTTAATATTTGGCATTTCTTCTTGTAACGCGATTCGGGTTGTTTTTGCGCCTTTCTTTACCGCATCTACCGCCCAAGGAAGCGGATCTCCCGCAGAAGTAATTATTAGTTTCATCTTTTTCTGTACTTCTTTCGATTCATTCCAGGCCTTGATTGTCCCCTTTAATAATCGTAGAGCTACCGTGACAAA
>CAYGYC010000470.1:0-3473 GCA_964353755.1 uncultured archaeon
TGAGGAATACGAATCTGCAGTAATAAGAAAGGCAATATTCATGGAACCAACACCAGCTTTCCCTGCATCTTATTTGAAAACACATAATAAAAGTTCAATTACAGTTCCGAAATATGTTCTAAAGCAATGGATAAAATAAAGCAATACCTCACAACTAATAAGTAAAAAATAATGTCGCCATCAGAATAAGTAATTTGTAAAAATTATATAAAGAAAGAAGTAAATTATGATTAAGTCAATTGCATATTGGTCATTTATTGAAGGTTCAGAAGAAACACTTTCACCAAAAGAGGCAATGGTGCTTGCCAAAAATGCAGGATTCGAAGCAATAGAATTACTTTTAGGGGAAGGAGAATTCTTGAATATCAATACTGATAAAAAGACTATTATGGAATATTTAGAATTTTCAAGAAAAATCGGGATTAAGATATCTTCTCTTTCTGGTCCGGATTTCAAAGAATATAATTTTTGTTCACAAGAAATAGAAAAGGTAAATAAAGCTATAGAATATGTAAAAAGTATGTTAAAAATCGCAAAATGGATGGAAGTAGATACAATTTTGATTATCCCGGGTTATGTGAGTTTTCCGCGTAACCTAGATAACCCTGTTGCTTCATATGATGTAGCTTATAAAAAATCAGTGGATGCTCTAGTTAAATTAAAGAAGTTTGCAGAGGCTATGAAAGTTAATATTGGTATTGAAAATATATGGAATAATTTTCTACTTTCACCATTAGAAATGAGGAACTTTATAGATGAAATCAATTCACCATATATAGGATCATATTTTGATATAGGAAATGTTGTATTATTTGGATATCCTGAGCAATGGATTAGAATACTCGGTAGCAGAATAAAGAGAGTACATATAAAAGACTTTAAAAGGGGAACTCCAAAACTTGTTGATGGGTTTTGTAATTTGCTTGACGGCAGCGTAAATTTTCCTGAAGTTATGAAAGCGCTAAAAGAAATAAAATATGACAGCTTTTTAACTGCAGAAATGCTACCTCAATCTGAAGATTTAATTAAGGAAACATCTATAGCCATGGATAAAATAATGAAAATGTAATACATCGAAGGAGAATAGAAAATAGCTATATTTTTAAAATAAAAAAACAAAAGATGTTCATATTCAAAATATTCCAAAGTTACTAAGTATTGAAGTTATTTAAGGTTTATATAAAAGAAAATCTTAAACAATTTACAAGGAGGGATTTTAGTGGAGTCATTAAATATTGTTTTTCGAGAAAGAGAAAAAGTAGAAGTTATAAAAGAAAATGAAGGTCCTCTTAAATCAGATGAGGTTTTATGTGCAGCTGATAAATCATTAATAAGTATTGGGACTGAACTTTTCTCTTTGAAAGGTGTATTTGATCCTGGATCAGACTGGGAGGAAGAGGTTATATACCCTTATTATCCTGGATACAGCATGTCAGCTCGTATAATTGAGGTCGGAAATGATGTTAAGGGGTTAAAAATTGGAGATCGAGTTCTATGTGTGATTCCCCATAAGCAATACTTTACAGCAAAACCTAACAGATTGCATCTAATTCCCGAGCAAATAGATTCAGAAGAAGCAACATGGGGTTCACTGGCTCTTGTAACACAGATAGGAATAAGGGCAGCTCAAATAGAACTTGGAGAAACAGTAGGCGTAATTGGTTTAGGAATGCTGGGTCAACTGATAGTCCAATATTTAAATATTCTTGGAGTCAGGAATATTTTTGGTTTCGATTTAATAGAAAAAAGAGTGCAGATGGCAAAAAATCATGGTGTTACGTTTGCCTGTTTAGGAGATATTAAAACCGCAGTGGATGAGATAAAAAAAGTAACAAGTAACAAAATGTTAGATGTTGTTTTCGAAATGACAGGAAATGCTTCAGTTTTATCAACGTCAATACAATTTTTAAGAAAATTTGGACGGCTTATACTTATTGGTGATTCGCCAACGCCAAGTAAGCAATGCTTGGGTACCGGGGTAATTGGTAAGGGAATAAAAATTATTGGTGCACACGGATCACATACTCCTGAGAAGGCTACGCCATTTAACCAGTGGACAAAAGAAGCTCAGACTGACCTTTTCTTTAATTACTTAATAAAAAAGAGAATGAGTGTTAAAGATTTAATCACAGGTAGATATTCGCCGATAGATGCTCCTGATGTATATAGGAATCTTTTGAAAGACCGTTCCGGAGAAATGGGAATCATATTTAGTTGGGAATTATTGTAAGAGTTAAAGTTAAGTTTGAAGAATTAATCTGTAAAAAATAGAAAAATCTATAGATATCACTAGTAAGTTAAGAGTGATTGAGGAGGGAATAAGTGGTAAAGGTTGGCATAATAGGTGCGGGATATATAGGGGAGATACATGCTGAGTGTTACAAAAAGATAAAAAATGCAGAACTTACGGCAATAGTTGATGTAGTAGATAAAAAACGTATTAAGCTGGCAGCTAAATATAATATAAAGAGTTATTCAAATACAGATGATTTATTTAAATATGAAGATGTAGAATGTGTAGATATTTGTGTGCCCAGTTTTTTACATTCAAAAATATTTAAAGAAGTTGCTGAATCTAGAAAGCATGTTTTTTGTGAAAAACCATTGGCTCTAACACTAGATGATACTGATGAAATGATAGATCTAGCTAAAAAAAATAAAATAAAAGCTTTTGTTGGTCACGTATTAAGATTTTTTCCTGAATATGTAAAAGCAAAGGAAATAATTAAGAAAGGTAACCTTGGCAGACCGTTATACGGCTTTTTTAATAGGTTATTCTCAATTCCTTCACAGGATTGGGCAATTGGTGAAAAATACGGTGGCGGAGTTACACTTGATTTACAAATTCATGATCTTGATATAATGATTTGGATTTTTGGTAAACCAAATATTGTCAAATCGCAAGGTTTATATAATAAAAAAACTGGTGGTTTTAACCAGGTGGTTACTACAGTAAAGTTCGAAGAAGGCGGCCTTGGTTTAGCTGAAACTGGATGGGCGTTTTCAAAGGGATTTCCAAATACGATGGGCTTTAGGATTCTCTGTGAAAAAGGAGTTATCGAATGGTTAAGAAGAAAAAATTTGGAAAAAAATGATTTAATAGTTTATAAATCCAATGGATCTGCTGAAGTTATTAATGTAGAACATATAGACGCATTTTTATCAGAATGTCAATATTTTATAGACTGTATTGATAAAAATCTAGAGATAAAACAATCAACTTTTGAAGACGGGCGAAAAGCTTTAGAATTAGCATTAGCGGCAGTTAAATCAGCAAAAAGTGAATAATAACTATAGTGCCATTAGTCTCACTAGGTTTATTAATTTTACAATTCTGCAATAGCTAAAAGCTGGATTAAGGGGGGTGTAAGCCAATCTCGTTAATAGAACACATTAACTAACATAGATAATTTTATAAGAGATGTTAGATAAAAAAAATATCCCCCGGCATATCGCCATAATTATGGACGGTA
>CAYGYC010000471.1:0-3447 GCA_964353755.1 uncultured archaeon
TTCAAATGGCCACTTGGCTTGAGCTCTGGCCTGATCGTGGTAAGGATACTGCCCTTTCAGGATTCCCTTTCTTCCATATTGCCGGGAAAACATTTTGTAATATGTGTCTTTATACTGCAGCCACGCAAATTCTTATTCCCAATCCGCGAGATACCCACCTGATTTGTAAAGAAATCAAAAAATTCAGTCCGTCTGAGCTGGTTAATGTCCCTAGTCTATATCAGATGCTCATGAATAATCCCCAATTCAAGACGCTGGACTTCTCAAACTTAAAATTTGCCATTTCCTCTGCAGCACCGTTTCCCGTAGAATCGATTAATGAGTTAGAGCGAACAATTGGAAAGGAAAAACTCATTGAGGTCTATGGTTGCACTGAATGCTCGCCCCTCACACACATGAATCCGCGTATTAACCCCAAAAAAGTCGGAACTGTCGGCATGCCCATATCTAATACTTTGATCCGGCTGGTCAATACAGAAAATCAGGATGTGCCACAAGGCGAACCGGGTGAAGTTATTGTAAAAGGTCCGCAGGTCATGAATGGGTACTTGAATAAACCGGAGGAAAACAAAAAAGTTTTCGATAAAGACGGCTGGCTCCATACGGGTGATGTAGCCATCATGGATGAGGAGGGCTACTTCCGAATTGTCGATCGCATAAAAGATATGATCATTGTAAGCGGCTATAAGGTCTTCTCCACCAAAGTGGAGGATATTTTATCCAAACATCCCGCAATTGATATGATCGCCCTCATAGGAATACCCAATCCCGAACGTCCGGGCAGTGAGCTGGTCAAAGCGTATGTCACAATAAAACCGACCTACGAAGGTTCACGTGATCCTAGTGCCCTAAAAGCGGAAATACTAGCGTTTGCAAAGGAACATTTAGCGCCCTATGAAGTGCCTAAACTCGTTGAAATACGCAATGAGCTCCCATTGAGTACCGTAGGGAAGGTCTTAAAAAAAGACTTACGAGCAGAAATGAAAAAATCTTAAAATTTTCTTTCTTTTTTTATAATTAGTCGATTAAAAGGGATTGCTCGTATTCTACTTGTTAAACCAGTTATTTAATTTATTCGGGAAGTTCTTGGAGTTTGCGTTTAATAACACCAAGGGAAATTTTCTGTAAATCCACAAACTTGGTCATCCGGGGCGAGAGGTAATTGATTTTTTCGATGCCAAACGTATTTGGAAATAATTCCCGATACCCAATGTTCCAGGCCAGAAAGGTATCAATCGATTCATGCACACTGAATAGGACAAGATTATATTTCCCAATACTCACCTTGAAAATAATGGGAATATGATAATCGCTTTGTAATTTTTCAAGAATTTTATTTTCGACTTTTCTAATATCTAGGAGGGAAAAGACGAGGAGGAGATTGGAAGCGAGATAGAATTGGGGAAACAGGCATTTAGGTTTCTGGATGACTTCATTAGTAATCAGTTTCTTAATTCGATTTTCAATCGTTTTTCGATGGCTATTAAGTTCTTTCGAAATATAATTCTCATTAATTTTGATGCCTTCACCGTACAGGAGGCATTTTAAAATCTCTAGATCTAACTTATCCATACGGTAGCCATTAATCTCAATTTTTTTCTGTTTCTCAAAGCTTTCTTCTAAGACTTTAATGGTGGTTTCAGGTTCATATTTGATGCGTAAATCATTGGAGAAAAATAAACTGGTAGAAGCGCGGCGATTTTCACGTGGGGGAATTTTCCCTTGGGTGATTAAGTCTTCTCGCCAGGTTTGATACTGGGTTAAACTCTTGTGGAATTCGATGATCATGATATTATATTCCTCCTCCCGAATCGAATAAGCCGCGAAAATGTGTTCATCCGTTAAGATCCAATTTTCTACATCTTTATAATTAGGAAAATCAGCAAAAACCACTACTAATAACGGATATTCTTCATAAAGCTGAAGTAAGGGGCAACTAGGACTTAAAACTATTTCATTATCCAATAGATTATCAATTCTTTTCTTAATCGTGCTGCGGTGCCGCCTCAATTTATCAGATAATTGAGAAATATTAAAGTCTATTCCTTCCCCTTTACAAATAAGTTCGAGAATCTGTAAATTTAATCGTTCATTAAGCAATTCCATACCTTAGACCGCTCACCTGCGACCTTTGTAATTATCACTAATTTGTAAAAATTTTTATTAATTATATAATATTTTACCCTTTTAAATATTTCAAATTGTTTTTTGCCATCCTTTTTCATTTAAATAATAGCATAAACTACATAATAAATCAAGAGAGTTTTAAAATTTGATCGAGGAGTAACATTAGTACTAAGGACACTCTATTCATAATTCTCTTATATAGAAGATCAGCTTAATTTGGACTATGGTTGAAATGCAGAAGGGAAAGAAGATTCCTTTTTATGAAAAACAACTAAACATGGACTATGGTTGAATTGCAGAAACAAGATTCGTTTTACGAAATCGCAAAAGAAATTAATGAACTCGGCACTATGCTAGCCACTCGTCTCTATGTGGCAATCGTAGATGGGGCTGGGGTGATAAAATACATTGATGCGATGCTTGATGCCTATAAAGTCTTTATTGAGACTTTTGTAAGAGAAAATTTTTCGCTATTAAACATAGGGGATCATAGTTTGCCGTTAGGGGGGGTAAATCTCGCTTTCTTTAAAGTGTCGCAGAAGAGTATGATCGTTCTTTACATGGTCAAGGGGTTGAGTGGCCAGTTATTGTCGTTTAAAGCACGAATGTATGACTGGACCAATCGAATCGATGGGTTAATTGGTGAAGTTGCGCTTCAACCCGCCATTCAACCTCTAGATTCAGTTGCCGAAATAGAAGAGCCGGAGGTTCAGCCTTCTCAACCCAAATCAAAAGGCGTGAAGACCGTTCCCCTTTTAATAAAAGAGATTGGAAAGGAAAGGTTTCCCCTTGAGGTTGCCCAAATTTTACAATACTGTGATGGAAAGCACTCTACCGAGGAAATTGCTCAAATTACAACTTACTCGCAATTAAAAGTTGAAAGTATAATTCGAGAGTACCAGAAGAAGAAATGGGTTGAAATAAAAAGGGCGTTAAAATAAAGCGCGTGTTAAAGCGCAGAGTATTTACGTTTTCGAAGAGTGTCTTGAACCATCTTTAAGATTTGCCGTTTCTGATCGCTGCTTAATTTCCCCAGATGAATATTGATGGCTTGCATAAGGACACAAAACGCATAAATATCCTCTGCAATTCCCTTGGATTTTATATCTGGATTTTCTACAGCTGTCTGCTGGACTAGATCTACCAGCGCATCCATATTTTTCTTGGCAAGGGCATCGCGAAGAATTTGTTTAAAATTTGTTACAAAAGTAGGATTGGAATTATCCGCAATCGCAATTCCTATGATATCCGGACTACATTTATTAAATATAGAGCAAATCTGGCATTCCTCATAAGGATGCGCCTTCATTTTAGTGATCA
>CAYGYC010000472.1:0-3427 GCA_964353755.1 uncultured archaeon
GGTTGGGAGGCTTGAGGGATAAAGGGAACATAGGTTGGTTGTATAGATTCTTTCGATTTTGAAGGAGTTAAGAATGAGGAAAACGAAGAAGAAGCCGGAGCTGGAGCTGCGGTAGGCGCAGGGGCTGGTGTTTTAGCTTTACTAGTAAAGGGTGGAGGAACTGATGGACCTTTAGATGGATTAGTAAATGATGGCGGAAGGGGAGCAGTGGTCTGGGGTTTACTCGCAGGGAAAACTGGGCGAGGGGCTACGGGCGCCGGTTCTGGGATTTCGATTGGTTCTGGGATTGAAACGGGTTTAGGTTTTGAAACTGCTATAGACGGAGGTGGGGGAATTGAAACGGGTTTAGGTTTCGGAGCTGCTAGAGGGGGAGGTTGGGGAGTTGAAACGGGGGATGCTTGTTCTTCATCCGTATTTAAAAATGAGAGAGCTTCCTCAAGTGAATCACTCGATGATTTAGGAGCTGGAGAGGGAGCAGCGGGTGTAGGTCTTGGGGCAGGGGTTGGAGCAGGACGCGGCGCAACCACTGGAGCCGGTCGCTGAGTAGGCGCAGGTCTCGGTGTAGGAGGCGGAGCTATGACCGGAGCAGGTCTTGGGGCAGGGGCTGCGACCGGAGCAGGTCTTGAGGCAGGGGCTGCGACCGGAGCGGGTCTTGGGGCGGGGGCGAGAGTTGGAGCTGGCGTAGGAGCAGCTCTAGGGGTGGGTGGTGGTAGCCGAATCGAAACGGCAGGCATTACGCCTTCTTGTTGCATAAGTATTTTGGCCATTGTGGTGAATAAATCATCGACATTCTCCCCTGTCTTCGCGGATGCTTCATAATAAGTACAATTTAATTGTTTTGCACATTGGCTCGTTTCTTCTGCAGCGACGGCCCTATCCGGTAGATCACACTTGTTTGCCACTAAGAGCGAGGGAACATTACCACAGTAATCGGTTACTTCCTTCACCCATTTGCTTAAATTCTCAAAACTGGATCTATTGGTAATATCAAAAACATAAATGCACGACATAGCGCCCTTATAATAGAGTGGACGAATGTACGAGAAGCGTTCTTGTCCACCCGTATCCCAAATTTGGAGTTTGACTTTTTTTCCGCCAATCTCTACCAGTTTGATGGCGAAATCCACACCAATCGTCATTTTATAGTGATCTTGAAATCGACCTTCTGAGAAGCGAATAGTGAGTGCAGTCTTCCCAACAGCACCATCGCCTACAATTATAACCTTAAATAAATAATCATAGTCGGACATTCTAATTACATCTCTCAAGCTCAAATATTATTTTCAGTTCTATGTTCATCTTTTATTTAAAATTTGCATACGCTTACTCTTTTTCCGAAAATTTCACAAGTTCTCGTCGCTTCTATACGCAATCTTATGACTCTTCGGGACAAATTAGTATAAGGTATACTGAGCTATATTTAGCTTCTTTTATTTTTATCTTTATTTTTATCTTACTGAAGAGATAAAAAATAATTATTTTTATTAGTGGAGTAAGATAACTGTTTTAGATCAACTAGTCGTTTCCCTCACATTAAGGTTGCGGAGCAAATAAGTAATGGTTAAATATTTAACGCAGGAATGGCTGAATCTAGGAAAGGTGGCAGTGAATAGCAATGCGGAATTTCGTAAAGTAGCGAAGGGGATGGATTTAACGATTTATCATGTGATTACGGAAGTGCCGAACCGAGGGACGGTCGACTTTTGGTCGACATTTAGGGATGGGGAATGTGTTGAAGTCAAGTTAGGGAAGAAATCGGAGGTGAATTTCACCTTAACGGCACCGTTTAGCATATGGAAGCAGATTCATGCGGGATCCATTGAAATTCTTCAAGTAATTCTAGAGAACAAATTACGAGTTGAAGGAAAGCCCGTAAAGGGGATTAAAATCCTCAAATTAGCCCCGTTAATGAACCAAATCATTGCGGGTATTAATACCGATTTCAATATTTAAAAAAGAAAAAAATAAAAAAGTTATTTTACAGATTGGGAATAAATTCAGAGAGTCCGAGGGCTTTAAGTTTCTCAGGGGTGGGTTTGCCCGTGGTCGGGTTCCATTTTCGGAGCGCATAGTATTCTTTTAGCATTAAGGAGAGGTTAGGGACATGCTCTTCCGTTCCGCCTTTTAAGGGTTTCATTATGTGTTTTGGAAGGGTATCGTCTTTGGCGGTGAGTCCCATTTTCAGGTTGAAAAGCCGTTTCATCGTTAGAATGCGCTCGCCGATGAGTTTTATCGCGTCCATATCATAGGTTGTGCCTAAGGCATAATTTATTGCGTTTATGACCTGTTCTGTGGGAGGATTAACGAAGTTACATAAGATGAGGGATCCATATAAGGCGCGATAATCTTGTAAAAGGGCGACTGATTTGGCGACACCCTCACTTTGGAAACGGTCGGTGGATTCCACACCCAGGGGATAGACGCCAGGACCGATATTACCTATGACCGCTAGATAATCATCGGCATGGTTGTGACATGCTCCGCGGGTAGAAAGGGCATAGGTTAAAGCCATTCCGTGGTATGCCCGTGGATCATGGAACGGAATTTCAAGTCCCTTGACGGCAGCAACTTCATCCTGAGATATTTCAAATTTTTCGGCTAGGCGCCTGCTTCCTTCAGCGAGTATATCGCCAAACCCTTGGCGGGTTGTAATCATGTTGATTAATTTCTCAATGAGGTCTGGATTTCCCCAGGACAGTTCTAAACCTCCTGTTTCGGCTTTAGTTAGGATACCCTTTTCATAGAGATAAATCGCAAAGGCCATCGTGATCCCACTGGAAATGGTGTCGATACCTTTTAAATTGCAGAGTACATTCAGGTAACTGATGGCTTTTAAGTCGCCAATAAGTAAGTTAGTGCCTAAACTGGTAACGCTCTCGTATTCAGGTCCAGGATTTAATGGGAGTTTATATTTTCCCTCTTTGATTTCAATTTCGCGACCGCAGCGGACAGGACAGCGATAACAACCGGTATTTTTTACCAAAATCGTTTCTTTCATGGTGGCTCCACTGACATTAAAGGCATCCGGATTTTCCCCTTGGGTGAAATATTTACTCGATAAGTCCCCCATTGCGTTCGCCATATCTACATACCCAGAGGTCCCGAGCTCTTGGAACATCTGACTGGAAAAATTATCCATAATACTTTTTGTCATTTCGGTCCCTTGGGCAGTGAGCTTTTCCGGGTCTGCCAAGGGGATTTCGGTTTTCGTCGCTTGCACGACAATCGCTTTGAGGCGTTTCGATCCCATCACGGCCCCAAGACCTGTACGTCCGGCGATAGAGGTCCTTGCATCGGGATGGACTACACACGCATATTTAACCAGGTTTTCCCCGGCGGGTCCAATGCACATAACTTTAATCTTGTCATCCTGTAATTCTTTTTCAAGCAACTTTTGCGTTTCAAAGGTTTCCTTCCCCTTAAGGTG
>CAYGYC010000473.1:0-3403 GCA_964353755.1 uncultured archaeon
ATTTGGAACCGCAGCCCGAGTATATGAAGACCAGAAACTCATTTCCATCAAGATTGACAAGAAAAATTTAGCGGTGGCACAACGGGCATTAAAAGTAGCCAAGATGAAATTCCCAATCCCCAGCCGCATTGAAATTGTAGAATTGAAAAAGCATGAAGATACCCCACCGGCAGAAGAGGATCAAGCAACCTCATAAATTTATTTAAATTGATTTAACCATCGTACCGCTCTACTTTTTAATTGAAGATAAAAAAGGATTTTATCTCTCCATAGAATATGTTTTACGGCTCGTCTTCTCCAACAAAGGCATATTTAACTATATTTAATTTTGAGAGGGTGTTATTTGGAATTTTATGGAAAGCACACCTGTATCAATACAGATAATTGGCATTTATAGTTCTAACTCCCGTTCCTCTTCGTCTGCTTGATCAATAATTTCTGCCATTTCTTTTCTCGAACAGAATTGTTCTCGAAGGTTTTCAATCTCAATCAAGGGAACGAGTGATAAGTTTCCTTCCTCTTCTATTATTGCCACCGAAGTTCCTTTTGTTAAATGATATTTTTTCCGTATTCCTAAAGGAATCATTATCAGCCCTCGGCTGTTAATCTTTACAATTTCTTTAGAGGTCATTCTTTATCAACCACTAAAATTTGTACTTAAAATAATAATTTTGCACTTTTTTATAGAATGTAATTAATTTTGTAAAAAAGACTACCTAATACAAATTCCTGCTAATCCTTTTTTATCAGTTTAGGAAAATAGTAGAACTGGATTTGGGCGATAGGGGTTCCATAATGGAAAATACGTGTGAGACGGCTAATATTTTAATTTTGAGATTCGTATTTCTCTTTTGTGTAGATTATTTAAATAGTCCGTAATTCTGGTAATGCTTTTCTATCGGCTTAGGAAAATAGTAGAATTGGATTTGCGCGATTGGGGTTCCATAATGGAAAATAAGCGTGATGGGACTAATATTTTTAATTTCTAGTACTAATTTTTGCATTTGCATAGGGTTAATGATGGAAGCCGTCTGGATAATCAAACCTAATCGACCGATACTGGATTTCCCCAGCAATTGACCGGAAATGTGGCGATTGAAATGAATTTCCTCTAAAACTTCAAGTAACATGAACTGATCCTTGTGGATAATTAAGCGGCTTCCCAAATCTTTCACAAGATCGTATTTTTGGGTATATTTCTCTAAAAATTCTAAAATTTTATGTTGGTTGGAATCAAAAAAGGGTATATCCTTATCTTTAAACTCCCACAGATAGCGCCCCACACAAATATCTAAGGAGATTGAGGAAATATTCTCGGGTTTAAACGGGTTGATCTCCAAATATTGATTGTGGTCAGGACAACAGGTACAAGATTGATTTAATAAATCGTGGATGCCTTTACCACTAACGAGATATCCAACCGGATCCATAGGTAAATTGTCCATACAATTATACTTCGATTTTGTGATTTTAAAAAGAATACATTAAAAAAAGAGGATTTAAATATGTTTCAAGCGGGTCCAAGTGCTCCGCAAGATATTACCAAACATATCAATTTGGATGTTACCTTTCACAATGAGACCCGAAGGTTGATTGCTTTCACCAAGTGGAGCCAAGAGTAGTTCTTCATTGTCCCGTATTATGCCCCAGATGATCCCTTCCGTATAATCTCGAATTTCAATATTTGATTTCGAGGCTAATTTATTAATAACATCCATATTTTGACGAGCGGGAACCGCGAGTTGCACTCGGGCCATAGGACGTAAGTTATCAAAATTTAACTCATTTAGCACATTGATATCTGGGAGGAACACCATGACATTACTTTTAGTCCGACTAAAGATGGTAACAATCGCTTTAGCCGCACCTTCTTTATCAGAAATTATATTGGTAACGATGGGGGCGGAAATGCCCTGTTTGTGAATAAGCCGTTCGTATTCACTAATTTTAAATTCACGGAGTTTAAGTTCATCGTCCATTTTATGTTTATTTGCTTCAAGTTCTTTTTCAAGCTTGGCAATGGTTCCATCAGCATCCTGTAAAGCTTTATCCATATCAGAAATTCGTTTTTCTAAGGAGCCGGATTCAGTAGATGTGACCTTCTCTCTCATCTCATTCAATTCTTTCTCGTTTTTCTCCAGAAAAGTACTTTTCTCTCTCAAGTTTTTAATGGTATTTTGATAATCATCAATTTGGGCATTAAAATCCTTTTGGTTTTCATCCATTTCTTTTCGTAATGCAGCATTCTCCGCTTTCAATTTCTCAGTTTTATCTCGAACGATGTCATCCAGTTTTAGTAATTGAGTATTTGCCGTTTCCCATTTGTGCTGTACATCAAATAGCTGTTTCTGTGCTTCCGAAATGGTTATATGCTGCTGTAGTATGGTTGTTTCTTGCTCTTTCAATGTTCTTTGCTGTTCTGCAATGATAGAAGTTTGATTTTGAATGCTTCCTGCAAATTTATCTATCTGTTCTTTCAGCTTATTCAATTCCGCTTTATTTTCATCAAGCAATTTTTTCTGATTCTCAATTACTTCCGTCTGGTATTGAATCCTTGTTTCAAGGACGGAGACTTTCTCCCTATCTTTTAATTTATCTATCGTACCTGGGACTCCCATTTATACACCACGTTTCTATCCAAATTACTTAATTGTATATAATTTTTATCATAAAAAGGTAATGGAAAAGAAAAAAACTATATTAATAAGAATAGAATTTACTTTAAAAGAAATCTAATATAAAATGCATAATCAATTAGAAACAAGGATTTAGTAAAGATAAGGATGGTTTTTTTATGAGTCCAGTACGGGCAATTTTATTAGAAGTAGGGGGAATGGGCATGATTCGGGAAATCATGTTTAAACAGAATTATTTGCAAGATCCCCGACGCGCAAGTATTTTAGTTGATGAGGTGAACGGAGTCATTTGGGTATGGATTGGGAATGAGATCACTTCGAACACTAAAAAAGCAGTTATGACGGTCGCCAAAAATATGGTCGGAAGTGGATATGCTGCGAAGACAGATGGCGTGACGGTTGGGCAGAATTGTGCTGAACTATTAGTCATTGAACAAAAGGACCTTGCTGATCCGGGAGTGCAACAACGACATCAACAAGCATTGAATCTGTTCAATATGAAATATATCGAGGAAGGACGCTTTGTAGTTCAATTTGCAGCGGGTCAAGCCGCAGCAGGAGCGGTTCAGAAAGGAGGCGAAGCTGCCCCAGCAGAAGAAGGTGCACGGGAAAACGCATTAGCAGGAGTTCTCATTGCAAGCATATTAGAAGATTCGCCGGAGATTTTAATAGGGCGCAATTCCCAAGGGGTTTATAATATTGAAACGCCGCAAGGGTCCATCAAATTTAAGGTTGATGAGGGCAATATTCAATTATTAGAGGGGAGT
>CAYGYC010000474.1:0-3402 GCA_964353755.1 uncultured archaeon
GAAAACCTTTTATTCTGATTTTTTTTATTTTTACTTTCCCATTTTTAATTTTTATTAGTATCTGCCACAAAATTCATAATTTCAGTTTTTATAATTTCCCTAAAAAATTATAGCTTGGTGATCTTGATTATGGGTCATACCTACGCCGAAATCCCGGATTCCGTGAAAACCAAACCGTTCTTTCCATTAGGACGCCATTTATGGCGGGTATATCAACAAGTCGGCTTTGACTATTACAATAAAGCCATTAGTGCCTTTCCAAATCAGTTATATCCTGCCTTAAAACGGCGGTTAGACGAAACTATTTATACAGCCCAAGATGTCGCGAACGGAAAAATTACAGATATCAATAAGACTTGTGCCTACATGCTTTTTCCGCCGGTGGGCGCTTTGCGGGCGGACCTCCAGCAAGGGGCAATGAAGCTCCTGTATGGCGATTCCTGTGATACCACTTTCGTAGTCATCAACGATTATACTCAAGAAACCTATTTTTTGCTTAATGCACATTGTGAGGACGGCATTCCCGTGGATTGGTGGTATGCTGGACCAGAAGATGGCTTATTGGACAGGCGTCATTTACGGTTAGGGTATAAAATACGCGAATTACCGCAAAAACTGACATCTCTCGATCGCATTGGGATGAATCTGATTGACATCTTGCGGGATGTACGCAATGAGCGCGCCCCGGAGTACGGGAATTCAACGTATCAAATCGGGATGGTATTCGGATCCGGGGTGGCAAATATCGTCTCTGAAGCTTCTAATTGGGAAGCTTGGGGGCAGATTTGGGATGGAATTGCCGCAAAACGGGAATATAGCTTGCCTGATTATTGGTATTGCTATACTCCCTGGCCACCTTTGATTTCTACCTTAATTCAGTTGGGAAGACCCAGTTTCATCAAACGATTATGCGCCTTATGCACTGATAATCATTTAGCCATTCAACCCATTGAAAAATACACGCTTTCCTGGGTGAAAGAGGAATTTCCAGAAGTGTATGATGCTTTGGTAATTCAACAATGGACTTCACTTGGAATACCAACGCCTGCCATGTCGGCGCAATGCAAGCCACCCGATTTAAAACATTCTCGGACTTACCGAAAGGAAGAATTCGATTTTCTCTATCCAGAAGGCACCCGCATTTATGCAGCAAATTTAGGATTAACGCCGGAAGAGCTCATGGCGGGCGCCTACCTCGATATCACCAATAAAACCCCGCTACAGACTGAAATAACTCCTGAAGTGCTTATTTCCAAGGGCTGGGGACGGGAAACGAAGATTCTTAAATAAAGTGCAATATTTAATTTCATAGACAAATTGACAAGGAGTTGAGTAAATGACAACTGCAACCATCATCACGAATAAAGGCAATATTGTCCTTCAACTTTTTGAGAAAGATACACCCAATACGGTAAAGAATTTCGTGGATTTAGCCAAAAAAGGATTTTATAATGGACTTAGATGGCATCGTATTATTCCAGATTTTATGATCCAAGGCGGATGTCCGCGCGGAGATGGGACTGGCGACCCGGGATATCGCATTGACTGCGAAATTCGTCCAAATATAAAGCATGAACCAAAGGTCATTTCGATGGCTCATGCAGGGTCCTGCAAGCACGATAAAGCCACAGGTAAGAAAATTTCAGGCTCTTGCAGTAATGGATCGCAATTTTTCATCACGCATAAGGCGACCCCGTGGTTGGATGGAGTTCACACCGTCTTTGGGCGTGTAACTGCGGGACAGAATGTGGTTGATGCCATCAAGCAAGGGGATAAAATCATCGAAGTAAAAATTTCATAACTAATTTACATTTAACCCTTTTTTTGAGTAGTCCTGAGTCAATATGTCTGAAATTCCTTTTCAAATTTCTGATTTTCACTACATCGATTCACATATCCATCTATTCCCGGAAAAGCTCTTTCAGGCGATTTGGGCGTATTGGAGTAAAGTCTATCTCCCGATCTATCCTACCTGGATAAACAAATACCAATGGTCGACTGCCCAATTAGTTGCATTTTTACAAGATCAGAAAATACAACATTATACCACTTTAAATTATGCCCATAAAAAGGGCGTGGCGGAGGGATTAAATGAGTGGACGAATAAATTTTGCCATGAAAACCCCGCGGCCATTCCCTTTTGGACGGTTCACCCCGATGATGGCAATCTCCTCGAATACGCCAAAAAAGCGCTGGCTGACTATGATTTTAAAGGGTTTAAATTTCAATTAATGGTCACCGATTTCTATCTCCACGATTCTCGGTTAAAACCGCTCTATAAGATCGTTCAAGATCTGGATAAAATTCTCTTTATTCATATCGGCACAGCTCCTGGTCCGAATCAACAACCATTCCCCGGATTTAAAGTGGGATTCAAACATTTTCAGAAATATTTTAAAGAATTTCCTGATATTAAGGTCATCATTCCGCATATGGGCGGTTATGAATATGAGAAATTCTTTCAGATTGTCGAACACCATCCGAATGTATATCTGGATACCACTATGGTCTTTATCCGGAAAGGCGTGCATGTCTTGACCGAAGCGGATCATCCCAGCTCTTTTGTGGGTAAGTCTCGCTTACTTTCATTTATGGAAGAATCTAGTGATCAGATTTTATATGGAAGCGATTTTCCGAATATTCCCTATGAATATGATGAATCTATTAAAGGTCTTTTGGATTTACAATTATCTAAACAGTCATATAAAAATATTTTTTTCAATAATGCAAAAAAATTATTCAATTTAGGTGATATTTAAATTAAATATGGATTTTTTATTATTTAATTTGTTGTCCTTAAAGGCAAAGGGAGGAATATTATCTAAATTTTGTGATGTAATGAGACTGTTTATATGAATTCGGCGATAGAGAAAATCAGAATCCGGTATTATCTCAATAGGCCAATTCATATGAATTCTATTAACCAAGAAATTAGCGCCTGATTTATTTTTTTAAGATCGAAGGATCCTTTTATCATATTTTGTCCATAGTCATCAGACGAAAAAGTTGCAGGTTCCGTTGGATCTTCAGGGACATTAATCAAGAGGTCAAATTTGGCAGTCTTCCAATGGACATCAATACTTCCATCTGGACCAGGTAATATGTTAGGCGCCGCAATTAATTTTTGAGATTGTCTCCATAAAAAAAACGATAATTTTTTGATGAATTCTGTTGCGCGTTCCCATGTTTCCTTTTTATAACTCTTTGCCCCTTCGCCATCCCAATTTTCTTTTAGGCTTAAAATTTTTCCTTTGGTTTTATCAATTTGATCATAAAAGGCAGTAAATTGCTTATACAATTTATCAATCCATGTAGATTGTAAAATCGAATCATCCACATTGAAATCTTCTACATGCATTTTAGTACACTCTTTTTAATTAAAACAAGAATATAAAACGAAAG
>CAYGYC010000475.1:0-3389 GCA_964353755.1 uncultured archaeon
AAGCGGTCTTCAAAGCCGAATCGACCCAATGTTTCGCATAGCTCCAAGGGGGTACATACCGATCTCGCAGCATCTTTTTAAAAGAATAGGAGGAAATTGTCGGCAGAATCCGGTTCTGCTTTTTACCGCTCATCGATTTTACGTGCCATTGGATGTGATCCCAGATATCCGAAATCATGCGATTCAACATCTTTTTGTAAGCCGCAAAGAAAGCATCTAACGAAAGATGATGCGAAAGCGAATATGTTTTGATTAAGTAGATTCCCCCGGTTCTGTTCTGGTATCTTTAAGAATGGTTTTAACAGAATTCACGACCTTTTTGATTTTATGACTTCGTAGACCCTATAATTTTCCAGAACCCATATCAGGGAAGATATTATCAATTCTATTTTGTTGTAATAATTGAATTTGAGTTTGGAGTTCAGCTTTTTGCGATACGGAGGATACACGGGCATACCCAGTTATTTGCGGATTTTTAGGTGAGATACCTCTTAATCGTTCAATCTCACTGCATGGAACTCGCCGTCTCCCTCCAAGAGTACGCACCATTTTAATTTTTCCTTCTCGATCCCATTTCTGAAGCGTTTTAGTAGTTACTACCAGGAGCCCTTGAGCCTCTTTGAGTAACACCAATTTTTCCACGAATTTGTTTCTACATAAAAGTATTTAAACTCCCATATTTTTGAGCTGTTTGTATGGCAAAAGATGAGAAATCGAAGAGCCCTAAAGCAGCCGATCCCATGACCGATCTATTGCGGCAAA
Organism: uncultured archaeon; assembly: GCA_964353755.1. Taxonomy (GTDB): domain Archaea; phylum Asgardarchaeota; class Lokiarchaeia; order Helarchaeales; family HEL-GB-A; genus CAYGYC01. The sequence continues at coordinate 763 of CAYGYC010000475.1, forward strand.
TGGGTTTGTGCGAAGAAGAAATAGGGGCTGCATTAGATTTAGCCCAAAACATTGAGAAAAAAATTGAACAGAAAGTTCAACCAGAGCCTGAAACACTTATTTCTAAATTTGAAACGCTCTCTGAAAAAGAGCTCATCAACATGGTGAAAGCCCAAGATTCTCAACTGAATTACTTTCAAAATGTCATTGCCGTTCAATTTATTTTATTGATTAAAAAATACAAAGACAAAGTGATTACCCTCGAGAGTAAGATTCGTCAGAAAAACGCGCAAATTCAAGAATTAACGAAACAACTTGAACTTATGAAAATGCCTCGGAGAAGATAATCCTTTTTCTCAATTATCACTTGCTTCTATTAGCTTTTAACTGATGGGGCAATTAATAGTTTGGATTTTTTTGATAAAATCTTTTGAATATTCGACAAAGAGTAAATGCGAGCCAGAGATCTACTTCTGAAATCTTTTTAGTTGCTAATTTTGAAAAACGCCATGTTCCATCAGGACGCTGTTGTTGTTTATAATAATTGAATGCTCGAACAATACCCGGAGTATTATTGAGAATATCCATTAAACTCAAAGCATCCAAAACCCCCACGAGATCTGCCCACCAATAAGGAAACGTATATTTCGTCCAATAGGAAGCAGATTGGCGGGAAGAATATTTATCCGGTTTAAAGAACCGTTGCATAAGAAAAGATGCGGCATTTTGAGCAGCAAGATGGTGACAATAAGTAGGATGTTGTCCAAATGCACGAATTACAATTCCAGTTATTGAATGCGCAGAAATGGTCGACTTTTTGGGGATTGATATAGTAGGTTGTCGCATTATTTCTTCGGTTTCCGGCATTTTGATGTGGGCAGTTTGCATCGGAAGAACCCATCCCCCATCATGCATTTGGGTATCTAAAAACCACCGAAAAGCCTTTTGAATTTGGGATTCATCATGATAACCGGCTCGAACTAACATTTCCAAAATCGCAGCACAATAATTCGAGCAATATTGATTACCATAAATACCCCGGAAATCACCTTCATCCGATTGAATTGAAAAGATATAATTGGCGGCGTATTGGATTTGAAGATGACTCTTATCGAATCCATACATTTGTACCAGGACTCGCAAATTCCGAAATGTTTCAAGTAATTCATAATTTGTTGGAGAATTAATGTGACGTTTCGCACTTTTATCGGGCCATGCTCCATTGAGGAGTTGTTTCGAGAGAATTTTCTTCGGTTCTGGAAGATCCCATAAGGATTGAATAGATCCCACAGATTCCTCGATTAAATCCCGTTTAACAAAATATCGGAGTGCTGGGTTATCCCCTGCCAATAACGGCGGAATCGGATCATATTTCAATTCGGTGAGCCAACTTCCCATATTCTATGATTCACCTTCCTAAATAAAAGCAATATCCATCAGATTATTTAATTGATTTTTATAGTGTTCTATAGGAAAGCTTCATTTTAGTAAATTGTATTTAGATTATAAGCCAAAATCCTTTTATTGAATTTCGTTCTTATCCACAATTATGTCAGATAAGAAAAAAGGAGCCTGTATTTGGAATCACTGCGGTGATTGTCATGAAATAGTGGTTTATCTGTTGGAATTTTACCCAGCTCACGCTTTCCATATCACTTATTAGTTATGAGCTCGATGAATTACCTTTATTGGGTGGAGGGCTCCTGCTTTATAGCTTTTTTGCTTAACTCATGGTGTTAATAAATATTTTTATAGGATTTATGGTAATATATTACTATTATAGAAGTACACGCCCTGAAAATGATTCAATATAATTTTCCGGATCGATTCTTGCATTTAAAATGGTTCATTTAGATTTCTCTTAATACCAATACGATTTTTAATGATTAACTGGGTTTAAAACAAACTATTTGTCGTTTACCAAAGAAATACAAATCTAAAAAATCCAATAAATTTCTTCCTAAGAGGATTTGAAAAGGAAATTGTTTTGAAAGAGAGGTCTTTATAACCTCAATCTGTTTTTTAAATTCTAACAAATTTAATTCTACTTCATAAACAGGTAATTCTTTTATCCCATCAATCGAAAAAATTTTTTCAACTTTTTTGGTGTAAATTTAATTTGGTAACAATTTTTTCATCTATTACAGTTAAACTTGCTGCTGTATCAGGTAAGGCTTGCCCATTAATTATTTGCCCCTCTTTTTCAATTGAAAATGGTATTAGTGGATATTTTTTATCTTCTAATTCGAAATATTGCCAGCAATTGAGCGCTTTTTCAGCAAGGAAAATGTATTCTAGTGATTTGTGTTTTTGTCCCTTTTTTTTGATTCGAATTGAATCCTCAGTAAATTTTGAGCTAATCTCCATTACCAACTCTGAAGGTGAATCACCAATTCCAACAATAGTATTCCTAACTATTGCAACATATTTTCCATCAGGAATATAAGATGGAATCTCTATTTCTTCTTTATTATTTTGAAAAGTTTCTTCTATTATAATTTTTTCATCTACTGCATCTCTCACAAAACTACTAATTGTACTATAATCCGTCTTTTTTAGTAATTTATTTAATTTTTCTTTCTTTTTCTTTTCAAAATTCTTGAGTTTATAAGTTATGAAAAAATAAGAAATTTTCCTATAAAATACTT
>CAYGYC010000476.1:0-3361 GCA_964353755.1 uncultured archaeon
CCAGCGGCGAGGGTGCCACCGTCGGCGGGGGCGCTAACAACACCGCCAGCGGCAACTATGCCACCGTTGGCGGGGGCGGCGTGACGGACCCTCTTGACCCCAACACCGACAATCGCGCCAGAGACAACTACGACACGGTCGGGGGAGGCGGTAGCAACCAGGCCGGTACCGGGACGAACGGTGCCACCTACGCCACCATCTGCGGCGGCTATGACAACGAGGCAAGCGACCACTACGACACCGTGGGCGGCGGCTACCACAACAAGGCCCAGGGCCCTCGCGCCACCGTCCCCGGCGGCAGCGACAACGAGGCCTTGGGCTCCTACAGCTTTGCCGCCGGCCGGCAGGCGCAAGCCGTCCATGCCGGAGCCTTCGTCTGGGCGGACTCCACCAACGCACCTATCGCCTCGACGGCCGCTGACCAGTTCGCGGCGCGCGCTGCGGGCGGCACCCGCTTCTTCTCCAACGCTGCCGCAAACATAGGCGTGCAGTTGGCGCCCGGCGGCAACGCCTGGGCACCCATCAGCGACCGCAGCGTCAAGGCGAACTTCACTTCCGTGGAGGGGCGGGACATCCTGGAGCGCCTGGCGTCTGTTCCCATCGAGACCTGGAACCTCGAGTCTCAGGACGAGAGCATCCGCCACATGGGGCCCATGGCCCAGGACTTCTACGCCGCCTTCGGCCTCGGTGAGGACGACCGCCACATCACCACCGTGGACGCCGACGGCGTGGCCCTGGCCGCCATCCAGGGGCTTTATGAGCTGGTGCAGGAGACCCGGGCCGAGAACGCCGCCCTCGAAGCGCGCATAGCCCGGCTCGAGGCAGGGGCGCCAACGGGTGGAGCAGCCGCGGCCGCAGCAGGCTCGCCGGGCCTGCCCCTCGCCTGGCCGCTCCTCGGTGGCAGCCTGGCGCTGGTGCTGGTCGGCCTCGTTCTGGGGCGGCGGCTGGCGGCAGGCCGACCGTGAAGGAAGGGGGGAGCAGGAGTAGAACAGGCGGGAGGTGAGAGAGTGAGTGTCACTATCGTGCTGAAGCAGTTCCTGAGAGGAGGTAGCAAGATGATTCTCAGAAGTAAGGTATTGCGGCCCCTCATGGGGCTAGGGGTGGTGGGCGTCCTGGCCCTGGGCACGATGCTGGGCCTAAGCCTGGGCTCCCTGGCGGGCACCGCCTCCGCCGACCCGGCGGCGCCCAACCCGGGGCATCTATGGTCTGAGCTTGAGTACCACGGTACCGCCGGCGACCCCATCAATACCTACTGGCTGGGCACCCCCTTCTCCGAGGCCTCCGAGGCCCTGGAGCTGCGGGTTTGGGGCGTCCGCGCCCTGCGCCTGGAGCCCAATGCCACCAGCCCCAATGTCATCGGCGGCTACAGCGGCAATTGGGTCACAACGGGTGTCTCTGCCGCGAGCATTAGCGGTGGGGGGGCCGCCGCCGCCTACAACCGCGTGACCGATTCCGCGGGCACAGTGGGGGGCGGAATCGGCAACCAGGCAGGGGACAACGCCGGCACCACAGAAGACCAGAAGTATGCCACCGTCGGCGGGGGCCTGTCGAACACCGCCAGCGGGCAGTACGCCACCGTCGGTGGGGGCTCCAGCAACCGGGCCGAAATCCTGATGGCCACCGTCGGCGGGGGCAATAGCAACGTCGCCAGTGGTGTCCAGGCCACCGTCGGTGGGGGCTCCGGCAACGTAGCCAACTCGCAGTACGCCACCATCGGTGGGGGCTACCACAACGACGCCAGCGCCCTGTTTGCGACCATCGGCGGAGGCGGCACGTCCGACACTGGTAACCCTGATACCAGCAACCGCGTTACGGACAATTACGGGACGGTGGGCGGCGGCGGTAACAACCAGGCCGGGAACAACGCTGGCGGCATATACGACCGCGAGTATGGCACCGTGGGCGGAGGCAAGACCAACACCGCCAGCGGCTCCTATTCCACAGTCGACGGGGGCCGGAGCAACACGGCCAGCGGCCAGTACTCCACCGTGGGCGGGGGCGGGGAGGCCGTGCCCGGTAGCCCCCTCACGGCCAACAGCGCCAAGGACGACTACGACGCGGTCGGGGGAGGCGGTAGCAACCAGGCCGGCACCGGGGCGAACGCTGCAACCTACGCCACCATCTGCGGCGGCTATGACAACGAGGCAAGCGACCATTACGCCACCGTGGGCGGCGGCTACGGTAACAAGGCCCAGGGCGCTCGAGCCACCGTGCCTGGGGGCAGCGACAACATCGCCAGCGGCCAGTACAGCTTCGCTGCCGGTAGGCAGGCCCAGGCCCTGGACGATGGTTCCTTCGTCTGGGCGGACTCGACGGGAGGTGTATTCTCGTCTGCCAGCGCCGACCAGTTCCGCGTCCGCGCCAACGGCGGCGTTCACCTTCAGGTCAACAACGGCGGCGGGATGTCGATTTGGGAAAGCGGCTTGAACTTCATCACCACCATGACGGGCGCCCGCCTGACGCTAGCTGGTGTCTGGACCAACGCCTCGGACGCCGCGTTGAAGGAGAACTTCACGGCGGTGGACGGCCAGACCGTGCTGGCCAACCTGGCGGAGATGCCCATCAGCAACTGGAACAGCAAGGCCGAGGACGCCTCCATCCGCCACATGGGGCCCACGGCCCAGGACTTCTACGCCGCCTTCGGCCTCGGTGACAGCGACACGAGCATCGGCACGGTGGACGCCGACGGCGTGGCCCTGGCCGCCATCCAGGGGCTCTACCAGCTCTCCCAGGAGCAGGGCGACCGCATCCAGGCCCTGGAGGACGAGAACGCCTCCCTCAACCAGCGGCTTGACAGCCTGGAGACGCGGGTGTCGGCCCTGGAAGGGGGCAGCGACGCGGGCGCCGCTGTCTCAACCGCGTCTTCCTCCGGCGTTCCTGCCCTCTGGCCCGTCCTGGGCGGCGGGGTGGCGCTGGTGCTGGTCGGCCTCGTTCTGGGGCGGCGGCTGGCGGCAGGCCGACCGTGAAGGAAGGGGGGAGGAGCAGGCAGCGGAGGTAGAACAGCCAGGAGGTGAAAGAGTGAGTCTCACTATCGTGCTGAAGCAGTTCCTCAGAGGAGGTAGCAAGATGATTCTCAGAAGGAAGCTATGGCGGCCCCTCATGGGCCTAGGGGTGGTGGGCGTCCTGGCCCTGGGCACGATGCTGGGCCTGAGCCTGGGCTCCCTGGCGGGCACCGCCTCCGCGAACCCGGACCCGCCCAACCCGGGGCATAGCTGGAGCCAGATCGGCGACCTGCCCGGTACGCTGGTTACCCGCCCCGTCTTCAGCCTCACGACTGTCGACGACCCGGCCAACAGCGTCGGCATCTACACGTCGATAACCATCGGGACCGACGGCCTGCCCGTCATCAGCTACATGGACA
>CAYGYC010000477.1:0-3348 GCA_964353755.1 uncultured archaeon
TGGCCGCAAGAATTATAGCGCACTGAAAGTTTTGCTGGCAGCGTCAATGGTTTCCTGGATGTCATTATCGTTGTGTGCCGTCGATACAAAGGCAGTCTCGAACTGGCTGGGAGGCGTAATACACATAATAGGTTACGCGACAATTAATAGGAAGGTCTGCAAGGAAAGTTAAAGTTACGGTCTGATAATAATCGGTTCCACCATAGACTGAAACGTTCCATACTTGGCTCGGTCTCACTTGCCATGCTCCACTGTAGTAATAAGCAACTACAAGGGAGTCTTTGTAAGCTTTTCCATTGTCAAATCGTAATTGGAGATGAACGGGTTCATTAATGCGGGTGGCGATATTCGGCTCTGTGACGTTCACGATTAATCGATAATCATACTTCATATTCCACCACGTGGTAGGTTTTAAATCGTCAGTCCGAGAGGAGGTTACTGCAAAATAGTCTATATAAAATGAATCATTAGTAGTATCTCCTACCAATGCAGCATTTTCGCTATAGATGCCAAAAAATTCAAGCAAAACCTGCCCAGGAATTTGAGAGAGATCATATTGATATAAATGCCATTCATTATCATCGATTAATTCTATTTGCTTAGGGGCCATTTGACAGAATGATGCACCTCCCCAAGTCCAAATCCCGAGTGGGCTCTTTCCTAATGCCCACCGCGCCTTTGAGACACTGTTGTTAAGGTAGGCAACAAGAGTAGTTCTGACCCCTTTCGGGATTTTCATGGCAATTCGAATAAAAGGATATTGGGAAATGGGACTCGACAGATTGTATTTATCGTTAAAATCATTGGTAAATAATTGATACTGACCTGTATCAGATGCTATCTTTAAACAATATGCACCTTCGAAGGGATCTGTGGTAACTCGTTCAATTTTAGTCCAAGTGTATACGGAGCTCCAGATGCCGGAAGTTTGTGTTTCAAAATTGTCAGTGGCGCGAGGGTTATCACTTAAATTAGCAAGGGGAGCGTTATCATTTTCATTCGTGGAGGATCCTATGGGAGTATCTAATGGAATCATTGTTACAACTAGACCTAGAAATAGAAATAATATGCTTATTGCAAAAAGAATCTTATAATTCATCCTTCTTCGCGCCATTTTTATTTACCTCCGTCCTCCTTTTTAGGTGTATTATTTTCTTTCTCGATTTTGAGACTATTTAAGATATCTTGCTGACTAGTATAGTCCAACGTTTTAAGGTCTGCTAGTAAATCCTTTTTAACCGAATCCGTAAGATAAGAAATGGAATCTAACTCTCTTCTTAATTCCTCTTCATTTAAAGGTGGTCGAATCGGTTTCGAAACGGGTTCCTCTGGCTTTGGTGTTTTTGGCGGTATTGGGGTTGGTTCTTTCACCCTCACAGGTTCTTTCACTTTGAACTCCGATAAAATGGATATTTGTGTTTTATAAGGCAATTCTTTAAGATCTTTAAGCAAATCATTACGTTCGCTCTCAGTTAAATTTGGTACTGAGGAAAGTTCCTGCTTCAACTCTTCCTCCGTTAGTGCTCTTTCCTTTGTTTCTTTAATTTCCTTCTTTACTTCTGGTTCTTTTTTCTTTGATTCTATTTCCTTTTTCTTTTTTGGTTTTTTAAGTGTTACCTGTCCTGGTTTCTCTTTTATCAGTTCTTCTATTGGAATCCCTAAAATGTGAAAGAGTGCTATTCTTTCTTCTAAAGGAATAACCATGGCTTCTAAGTATTTGTCCGCATCTTCGGGCGCCAAACTACGAATAGTTCGAACGATATCTGCCGCTTGCTCATAAGTTGCTTCTGATTCTTTAATTTCCTTGAATTTTGCCAGAAATTCCTCAATATCTCGGTCATGCACTTTTATTATACCTGCAATTTTAAGTAATCGTTGTCTGGCTTCAGGGGGTATTTTCGAAGATGATAAATACGCATCGGCTTTCTCTAGAGTAAGTGTTCTAAGTTCAAGTACAATTGATTCTGCTTCGGGGATGGTAATTCGCGTTCTCAAGATGCTGCTCATTTCGTTTGCAAATTCGATAATTTCCTTGCCTACTAATTTAGGCATTTTAACTTCTATTGCATTCCAATGTTCCTGAAATTCGTCCTTGAAAATCTCTCCACGATTGCGAACTACCGGAAGTTCAGCAACTTCTTTTCCTTTTTTAATTAATCTGGTCGCTTTAATGATTTCCTTAACTTGATAGGGCGTTAAAATCCAAGTAATCTTTCGATATCCATAGAAACCAGCAACTACTGCAATTCCTACCATGGCTACTATAACCCATGGATATTGGAAAATAGATAGCACTGTGAAGAATCGTTCAATTTGAAGCGGTTCATAATTAGAATCTAACGGAATTCCGGTAATAACTAACTTATAGGATCCGGGCGACAAGTCAGAAGTACGAATTGAGAACGTAAATTCACCCAGCCCTGTAGAACTGGGGGAAATATTCTTGATTAAATCACCGTTTTTATAAATACAACAGCGAAGATAAGAGACTGCATCAATTGGAAAAGTCGTATCTTCCAATACCACTTCAAATGAAATTTTGATGTCAAAATTTATGAATTGATACATATTCCGTGGCATATCTATTGTAATACGCGTTCTTGCCTGAATGATTGTAAGGTTTAAAATGAATTCTTGGGATTGGAAATGGATGACATTCAGGTCTACTTTAACAAAATACTGCCCTACATCGACATCACCCGTAAAATTGAGACTATATTTATTGGTAAGATATATGAATCCAAAAGTCCCGCTCCAATTAGAAGTAATAATCGCATTTGAAATCAATGTTAAATGACTTGAAGATTCAATATCAAATACTTGGTAATATACTAGGAATGTATCTGAAGAAAGATGCCTGAATACCGAACTATTTTTTGATTCGCTCAGAATTATTTGGGTATATATAGGGCGAATAATAATGGTAAAATTTTGCGTAATAGGTGCATAATTCAACTTTTGAATGGTAATTGTTGCATTATATAGGCCGACTTCCTTATTTAGAGAGAAAAGCCTAAATAAATATCGTCCATTTCCTAAATATTCAACGTAATATTCAGAAATATCCCATTGTGCGATTCCTGATGAACTCCAATTAGGACTAGGTATTCCCTCGCCAGTTAATGCATTGGAATAATTTAAGTATAATTTGATTAAATCGCCCCAAGGTGTTGGTTTGATTATAGAATAATTGGTCAATTGGGTTGGTGCAGGTAAAATAGTGAGAGCAAGTATCATACTAGATTGATTGTAGATTAAATTCACTGTATCTTTCCTAAATTGGAAATATATATACCAGGTTCTTGCCATATTTTTGAATTGATAGGTATCTACTTGAATATTATAAAC
>CAYGYC010000478.1:0-3348 GCA_964353755.1 uncultured archaeon
TTCTGTATATAGCTATATATTGTTAAATAAAAATTTTACCTTACATTATTTCCGGAAGATATTCCAGTAGTTTTAGGAAAAGACATTCAAGGATAATTATTAGGATTCTTTATTTTTCTCTTAAAAAGAAGTCCGAAGCGTTATTATTTAGATTCGTTAATACTGAAACAGGAGAGCGCGATTTGTTCAAAAGCGGCATGGACATTATCGCCGTTTTTGGCAGAAGTTTGGAAAACGGGAAATCCCAATTTCGCCGTGATTTCTTTACACTGTGCATTCATTTTTCCTTTATCTTTTACGAGATCTATTTTATTACACAAGACGACACTTGGGACGACCCCCCCGACAGATTCTTTAAATTGGGGAGCCCATCTATTAAGAAGGCTATGAAAGGTTTCAGGGCGGCTCGCATCGAAGACTAGGATGCCTGCATTTGCCCCAAAATAGTAGAAGCTTCGAATTCCGTCAAATTCGCGCTGTCCACCGATGTCCCAAATGGTTAAAATCGCTTGTACTTTCTGGAATTCTACAATCTTGAGCGTAAAATCGGCTCCAATGGAGGGTAAATAACTTTGATCAAATTTATCGTCTGCAAATCTTCGAATCAAGGAGGTCTTTCCCACGGCGGGATCTCCTAAGACAATTACTTTAAATCCGTACTTTTCTTTTTCGGTTAATTCCTTTTCAGATTCGTCCAATTTCGTCACATCTTTCACTTTTTCAAATTATAATTCATATCGCGAGAAAATATTATCCAATCCATCAGTACGTTTTCCCTCAACACGTTTCTTTTCAGCAGCCTTTTTTTTCACAATTTCGGAGGTGAGCAGTTTGAAGGCGTAACTGACATTATCACCCGTTTTTGCACTTGTTTGGATCAAATTAATACCTAACTTAGAGATGTATTGAACTATTTTATTAAGGTTGACTTTTACGGGTAAATCACTTTTGTTCCCTATTAGCAGGAGGGGAATTTCTTGATTAATGTCCCGGATACTCTGAAACCAGTAATCGAGGGAGTGTTTCATTTTGATTTTTTCAGAGGTATCAAAAACCAAGAGAAGACCATCATTATCTGACACGTAAAAAGAAGCCACATCTTCCCAAATTTCTTTTCCCAAATCTTGAAGGTATAACTTAATCGGCACCCCGAAAAGGGTCAATTCCGTTGATTGCATCTCGCCTTCATAGGTAGCGGATTCATTAAAACTGTTTTCAACAAAACGCTGGATCAAGGACGTTTTGCCGACACCTTCTTCACCGCAAAGAAGAAGCTTAAATTCTAAGCCACCTTTCCTTTCTGACGTTTGGTTACTCATCTACTTTTCACTTTTCTTAAACACGATTAAAAAATTTTTATGTAACCATTTTTAAGTTTAATTTTCCTTGGCTTTTAATTTTAAATTTTCCTTGGCTTTTAATTTAATTTTCCTTGGGCTTTTAAAATTAACTATAGAAATAGAGACATAGGGATTTATTGGTAAGGGATTAATCCAATTAATAGTCCGCGAAATTTGGTATAGTGATTTTAAATCTAAGTCATTTAAGAGAGAAAATTCTAAAAACCACCTATCAATTTTACCTTTTTCATAAGGAACTTGGGATATATCGAGAATTTCTGCTAAACGCGAAATGTCATTTGAAGAATGCCCAGAAACTAATTTTTGAAGTTTATCGATTTTTATTTGAACAGTTTTTGGATATGGCGGGGCGATGATGTCAATGATAGATGAGGTTTTAATATGCGGCTGCCGTTAAAAACGGGTTCCTTCTATCAGGGCGACCATAATTACGGCCCCACATATATCGGCGGTTGCCCCAGGGTTTATCCTTGCCTGTTGTCTTAACTCTGAGTCAAAATTCCACAATATGTGTTTTGATTGTTCGGTAAGTAGACCACCGGCTTGCAAAACCTGATTTGCTTGATGACGGACGTGTTCGGCCATATCAGGACCGTATTTACGTGAAATGAGGGTATCGGGAATACTTGCAAGAATTTTTAAATATGTATGAACCGTAGAGATATTAATATCCCTTGTATTAGCGAAAATTTCCTTAAAATACGGAAGTCCTATATCAAAGGTGATGTGAAATTTAGAAACCCACTCCTGGGCGATACTATCTCTTTCGGCACTTAGCTTAAAGATGTCATACAAATTCACATTTTCTTGCTTTAAAAGAGAGGGGGTAGTAGTATTCAAATCAAATTTTTCGACTGATCCGAGCCCTCCTGGATTTGCAATTCGAATCGCTTCATACAATTTAATAGTATCATCGCTGGTGGAGTTCTTTATTATCGAATTAAGGTTCTCTCGAAATAAAGGGATCGAGGGTCGAGGATGGTCTAATAGCATTCCAGCAGCACATGCCAATGGAATAAATAATAAAATAATGCCCAGATTAGTATTTCCTCCTTGTTGCCATTGCTGCGTATCTTTTACTGCTGTTAAAACAGCTTCGCCTAGCTTTAATTCATTTAAAGAGATCTGTTTCTGTTGAGCACATTTTCCGCGAGAGGCAATGGCTTGTAAAACCGGAACTAGAACTACACTACTGATTAGAAAATGTTCATACCGGGTGTCCTGAAAATCACTTGTTCGATGGACATTCCCAGGTTTCGGATATCCACTCACTTCGAGTAACGCGGCAATTGCCCCACATTGGGCAATGGTTTCTTCCGTTTTAGCCCAGTTCAAAGTAATCGTCCTATAAGAGCTGCTCAATTTAATGAGTTAATATATTTAAATTCATTTCAAAATATACTTAAATTATATTTATCCTAATTATTAGCATTTACAACAGGAGCGAAAAGTGAGTGCCGTCCCTTGGAGAAAAATTTGGACTAACTTTAGAAATAACCAATGGTAAAATAGCAACCTTAATAGATGGATCATTTAAAAAAACAATACAATTAGGGGAAAGTTTTACCTCAGTTCGGCGAGTGAATATAACGGAAGAATTTTATACGTTAACAGCCATGGATCTGAATGATCCACTCCTTTCTACCTCAAATAGACTAGTAACTATAACTACGGGAATTCAAAAGCAAGTATTTTCCCAAAACTTGGAATTGGGGATTCGGAAAATGGAGGTAATTCAAGGTATGGAGATTGGACAAGCGGTAATTCGATTGAGTTATAATATCGAGAGGGCAATGAAATGGCAGCTCCAACTTCCGTTTGCCCGGGAAGGAGATACGGAAAACATGATAACGCTCCCTGAAGATATTGAAATAACAATTCAAACGCAAGTTCCTGTTAAATATGAAGATGATTTACTGATTTTTAGCATTTCTGAAGGGTTCTCACAAATTAATTTATTCATTAATAGTAAGATTCCCTATAAACG
>CAYGYC010000479.1:0-3348 GCA_964353755.1 uncultured archaeon
AAATTTGAAAAAGCAATTACAAGGCGATGTTATATCCATTGAATTCGAAAATTATACGACGCTAATGCAATATAAGGATAAAATTCAAGCCTTTCCGGGAATTCATGCAATTAAAATCGTATTACCCAAAAAAATACTAAAGTCCTTTTCAAATAAGTATCAAATGCCCGTAGGACCTGATAATATACCTATTGAGCATAGTGCATTACCTCCTGAAGCCACCAAACTCAATGTAACTATCGCCAATGGGAGCGAGAAAGTTCCTGATCTTGTCAAGATTGCTGCAGATGCGGGAATTAAAATTAAATCTTTAACTATTAGCCAACCTTCATTAGAAAATGTTTTTATTCATTACACGGGGCGAACCATTCGAGAAGAGGAAGGAGAGGGAAGGATTGAATTAATTCGGCACTATCTACAACGTCAAACGCGAATTCCATGATAATTAGGGGTGATATCAGTGAAATATTTTGATCTTGATTTAAGAGTAGCAATAGCCCTTGCCAAACGGGAATTTGTAAAATATTGGAGAAGTAAATCCCGAGTTATTACTAGTCTCTGTCAAAGTTTAATGTTTTTATTCATTTTTGGTGTCACTTTAGGGAATGCAGCATTGGTCTCTGCTGGTATTATTCCACAAGCAGTTTTATTTGCAGGGATCTTTTCCGGTGTCTCTATCGTCCAGGACCGGATGTTCGGCTTTCTAAAAGAAATAATGGTTGCCCCTATTTCAAGAACGACCATCTCCTTTGGAAAAGCTGTTGGTGGAACCCTTATAGCTAGTATTCAGGGTATAATTATCTTATTGTTGACTTCCGCTTTTGGTTTTTTTGGTTATAATCCTTTTATTTTTCTAAAAATATTAGCTGCGGTACCCATCATTTTCTTAATTGCCTTACTCACGACAGGGCTAGGAAATCTTATCTCAACGCGGCTTAAGGATTTTAGTCAAATGCAATATATGATGACTTTCTTGGTCTTTCCCATGTTTTTCACCTCTGGGGCTCTTATAAATTTCGTAGGCACACCCTTTTATCCCTATACTTTGATAAATCCCATGACCTATGCGGTGGATGCCATGCGTCAGGTCCTCCTCTTTGGAACACCGGAGCTCTCTTATGGACTACCCATTTACCTGGATTTAGTTGTAGTTTTCGGTTTTGCAATGGCATTCATTCTCCTGGCAGCCCTCATCTTCCGTAAATCCGAATCCGTCTAATAACTTATTCATTATAAATAAATTCATTGCGCCACAGGAAGATCTAATTCTATTCTTTCCTTTCAGGTGTTTAATAACATTTATTTAGGAATTAAAAGAAAATTACTCTTCATGGGAAATTCAGATCAATCCGTGGATTATGAAGGGTTTAAAGGCGGCGGTGGACCTAATACGCCGCCTCCACAAAAGCCAAATACGAATCCTACAAGAACACGCCTACTTCTGTTGATAACTTCTCCAATTCAAGTGGCTTTTACCTATATTCTATTCAGTTTTTGGTTTACTGCATCCGGCACGCTTCTTGCCCACATTATTGGGGCTTTATGCGCGGGACTAACCCTCGCCATCTATGATTGGATAATTGAGGCTTGGGCTTACGTAAAAGGACTTTGGTTTTGTTACGGCGGTTACCAGAAGATAGGCAGGCTCGATTTCAAACATATTCCCTTTGATATGCTGATTAGCTTTATCGGCACTGGTTTCTGCTTAGCATTTATCTCCTATTTTCCGGAACTCTTTCGATTTTGGGGATGGGATTTTTGGCCAATTTCTAACCCATCTCTGGATCTCTGGCTAATTCCCGGTTTGTTAGTTTTATTAGCGTTATTTGGGGCTTTTGGCGATTTTCGTTCCAAACGATCCGGAGTGTGGATGAATGGTCCAACCTGGTCGTATTGGAAATGTGCCTTTTATGCGTGGCTACCATTATTGACCTCGGGAATTATTGTGGATCGGTTGATCCTTCTCACCTGGACAAATCCAATTTTACTTGCGCTGACCATTATAACTATATTTCTTATTTTAACCCTTTTCATAATTATTGTGGTTAAAAAGTTCCTTTAAGATCGCCCATTCTAAAGAAAAATTCCCGATTCAATGATACTAATTATTTATTCGGAGATTCTTTTCTTTCAATTTATCTCAACGGAATTAATAACCATTTTGTCAATCAAAATATCTGAAAATGGACAATGATTATGGTTTATGCGATCTTTAAATAGGCTTTTTCTTTGAATAAGTTAGAGATGTTTTAGGACAATACAAAGGGCATCCATTGAATTTTCTTTTTCACGGGAAGATTCAATGATGAACAAGTATCTCTTCAGAAAAGTACTCAGCAATGGTTCTCAGGAACGCTAGCTGATAGAGGTCTCTGGTTTAGACCTGTACTAATAAGGAACCTCGTTCAAAATCCGTACAAACAGTTGATGTTAAGTTGGTAGAATAATCTGCTAAAAACTTGATAAAATTGATAACCTAGGATGATTTGATATACTACTAATAAGCAATTTTGAATGAAAAGTATGAGTTAATTGTCGCCTGATTAAAGATTTGTAATAGTGAAAATCTATGGGAATCTCGCCAGAATTATACGATTTCATAGTAAAAATTGTAGAAGAGAAAGTAAAAGATATTAAAGTAACAAAAGAGGCTTTCGATAAATTATCTCAACAAACGGAGCAACTGGCGGAAATACAAAATCGTACTGAGTTGAATATACATAATCTTACAGGCAAAGTGGAGGAACTCGCCGATGCACAAAAACGCACGGAGCAGAGTCTAAGTGGTCTGACCTTAAAAGTTGAAGATTTGGCAGAAGCCCAGAAAAATACTATAGCGGCAGTAGGACAATTAACTCACACTGTTGGGGTCTTAAGTGATACAATTGGCTACGGTTTAGAAGATATTGCTAAAGTTGTATTACCAAGCGTTTTAGAAAAGTACAAAGCCATTAAATTAACTGACTTTCAACGTAAATTTATTACTATGGGAAAAGAAGAATACGAATTTGATATTTATGGCGAAGGATCACGCGACCATTCCAAAATACTTGTAATCGGAGAATGTAAATCCCGGATTTTCCGTAGAGAAGTCGAAAATTTCTTGAATAAAATTTCTCACATCGAATCAGTCATTAACGTGCCTATTATCAAAGTTATGTTTGGATATTACATTCATCCCACTGCGCAATCCTTTGCGGATTCCAATAATATTTTCCTCGTCGTATCATACATGCGATAGTTTGTTGATCTACCGATCGCATTGATTAGTTCTTATAAAAAAGATCCGCAAACCATTAGATTCCTTTTTATTAAAGATTCATTTCCTTTAATTTAATTTGGATACTT
>CAYGYC010000480.1:0-3325 GCA_964353755.1 uncultured archaeon
CAATCCAATACATCTCCATTTCTCCCATGGTTGGGATTCGAACCAAGAATGAAAAGGATTAGGGGTTTTCTTCATGCATGTTTCCATATTTATTTATTTTTCCCCTAAATTTTCATATGTGTCAAGGACTGGATGATGTTCTGCAAACATTAAAAGACTGTAGAAATAATTTGTACTAATCCATACCAATCCCACTTTGTTTTTTTTTCTTATGAGATGAATGAGTTATATGAACACATGAACAGCAAGAGATTAAAAATTTTCCTTGACATTCTAAGACAAATTTATTATATAACAAAAAGGTTATATAACAAAAATGATAGGAGACAATTATGATACCAGTAGGCAGTCCAGCAGTTGGAGATGATTTTTTTGACCGGGAAATTGAAATTTATCAAATAATCTCAATACTTGATAAAGATAGCGTTCTTTTAATCGCACCACGTAGATTCGGAAAGACTTCAATTATGAGAGGATTGGAAAGAGAGTTACTAAATAAAGGCAAGATAAGTATTTTCCTTGAAGTTGAGGATGTGCATTCTCCGCAACGGTTCTTATCAGAAATCTTTATGGCACTGGTTGAAAATGAGAGAATCAGAAAGAAGACCAAACTTGTTCATGCTCTAAGAAAAGGGACGAAATGGATCAAAGAAAATATCAGGGAAAACATAGAGGAAATTGGGATATCTGAGTTTAAAGTAAAGTTGAGAAGAAACATAGAAGAAGATTTAAAGAAGGATTGGATGGAAAGAGCCACACAAATTTTTGAGATAATCGGAAGGGAAGCATCAGAAGTCTATATCGGCATTGATGAGTTTCCAGTCGCCATTAAGAATATGGCCAAGGCAGATAAGAATGAAACAGAGATGTTCTTGCATTGGTTTAGGAAGTTGAGACAATTGAACAGGAACCTGAGGTTTATTGCTGGTGGTTCAGTGAGCATAGACCGTGTTGTAAGAGATGTTGGTGGGGTTACCACTATAAATGATTTTAAAAGAGTCAGAATTGGTGGATTTCAGCGAGAGGTAGCCCTATCGTTTATTGAGAATGTGTTCAAAGACGAAAGGTGGGAGTATAAGACTGTATTAGGAGAAAAAATATTAGACTGCATCGGAGAGGCTTACATACCATATTTTATCGCTGTGATGTTAAGTGCAATAAAGGAGGAAAAAATTTTAAAGGGCAACGAAATTAACGAGGATTTAATTGAAACCGTTTATAATTTTCGCATACTTGGCAACGAAGGGAAATATTATTTTGAACATTACTTTCAGAGGCTTAGGATTTTCTATACAGGAATAGCAGGAATGGAAGAAAAAGCCGCCAAAACCATATTGAGAAAAGTATGCAGCCAGAATTACTACCCCGTCGAACTTGCGTTTGGGATTTTCCAGCGAGAAACAGGGCAAGATGATTATGAGAAATTTATGGATTTAATAGCAGACCTGAGCAATGACTTCTACATAGAGCACGATCCAAAAATGGGCCTTAAATTTTACTCCAAGATGCTCAGAGATTGGTGGAGGATATACTATGGCGATATTGAGTGACATCATTTTTTACAGATATTCACCAGAAAACATGGATAAAACAACCTTGGAGAAGCTTTTCGTAGGAAGGGGAAAGCTCCTTGAAAGCTTTTTTAAGGAGCTTGAAAATGCCGCGAGAAAAAAGACCCCGAGATTCCACCTTATCGTAGGACCAAGGGGAATTGGAAAATCACATTTTTTGGTCTTGCTATATTTTGAAATCCAGAATAAATTGAGCTCCCTACTTATCCCTATCAAACTTGCTGAAGAAGAGTATTCTGTATTCCGTACATCTGATCTATTTCTTAGAATCTTAGAGGAAAAATCAGAAAATACTTCAGATATTCTTTCTCTTAAGGAAGAAGATGAAATCCTTGATGCCGCATTAGAAAAGCTTAAGCAGATATCAAAAAGAGATAAGAAAGGGTATGTCATCTTTGTTGAAAACCTGCATGAACTATTCAGACAGCTAGATACAGAGGAATTACAAAAATTGAGGTCCATCTTTCAAGAACATAATTTCTTTTCTATTATAGCTACCGCACCAATGATTTTCCCAGCCATATCCGACCATGAGGAACCCTTTTTTAATTTTTTCGATGTTCAACACCTCAGAGAGTTTTCACTTCCTGAGATAATGGAGTTAATCCAAAAAATTGCAGAAGTAGAGGGAAATAATAAATTCATTGAAGAATTCAAAAAATATGAGCCGAGGATTCACGGCATGGCTCATCTCACAGGTGGCAGTCCAAGGCTTGTTATACTGTTTTATGAGATGATCACAAAAGGAGAACTTGAGAATATAGAGAAAGCTTTTTTGAAAATAATTGATGAGCATACCCCTTATTATCAAGAGATATTTCAGCTTTTACCAACGCAGCGAAGAAGAATTTTCGATATACTCATCTCAGCTGGGGCACCTATTACTCCCAAACAAATCTCAAATAAAGCCAGAATCGACCTCCCCACTGTAACAACGCAGCTTAGGAGATTGGAGAAGGATGGATATATTATCTCAAGGCCTGCGGGGAGACGCACCTATTATGAAGTGAGGGAAAGACTCTTCCGGCTGTGGAGGGAAATGAGACAACCTTTCGGCAAGAAGAGGGTATCCATTCTATTAGAGTTCTTGCAACTTTGGTATACCCCAGACGAGCAGAGAGAACTTTTCAAGACGAAGTTTGAGCTTCTTGAAGCTGGTGAAAAAACGGTACTTAAAGACCTCTGCTATCTCGCTGAAATTCTACCACTCGAATTCAAGATTGAGGCTCTCCTCAAGCTCACGCCAAAACTCTTGGAACTTGGGGAACGGGAGGAAGCAGCTTATGAAATCCAGAAACTGAAGGAAACAGCAGCTCAAGTTAGAGATAGAGAATTAGAAGGTAAGATACCTCTGTACGAGGGAGACTTGCTAATTTCTGAAAAAAGGTACGAAGAAGCAGTAAAAGCTTTCAACAAGGCTCTGGAAATAAACCCAAAGAACAAGTATGCATTATCAAACAAAGGCATTGCATTAGTAAATCTTGGTAGGTATGAAGAGGCATTGGAGGCATTTAACAAGGCCCTGGAAATCAACCCAGAGGATGAATCTGACCTGTTATGGAAAGGATTTGTATTATTATCTCTCAATAAATATGAGGAGACAGTTGAAGCCTTCGGCAAGGTTTTGGAAACAAACCCAAAGAACGAGTATGCATTATCAAAAAGAGGCATTGCATTAGCAAATCTTGGTAGGTACGAGGAGGCATTGGAGGCATTTAACAAGGCCCTGGAAATCAACCCAGAGGATGAATCTG
>CAYGYC010000481.1:0-3316 GCA_964353755.1 uncultured archaeon
CTGAAACTTCTGCCCACGAACTCATGGATGAAATTTCAAAGGATGAAACCGTCCATTCCATTTTAAATCATATGATGGGCACGGCTTCGGGTTTGAATCTGGATACGCTCCCTGCGGCCGAATTGAGAACCATTTTACATGATGTATTGCGAACGGGGGGAAAGTTTGGATTTGCGAAAGGGGGAACAAAGGCGATTATAAAAGCGCTCGAAATGGTTATTTTATCTAATGGGGGGGAGATTCGAACGTGTGTTGATGTAAATAAGATTATTATTGAGGATAATATAGCAAAAGGCGTAGAATTGGATAATGGCGTTTCGCTCTACGCCAAAAATGTTATTCATAATGCCGGAGCTCACCGGTTTATTAACTTAGTGAAAGCTAAGAATCTTCCAAACGATTATGTGCATTTCATTAAACATTTAAAGCCAGTTAATTGCGCTGCCATTGTCCTGGGATTGGACAAACCCGTGACTAGTAATTGTGCCATCACAATTTCCCCTGATGCCGAACGGGTCGCTGGCGTCTTTTCCCCGACGTTCTTTGATTCGGGCGTTGCTCCACTGGGGAAACACATGATTGATGTTTTCATCGTGCTTCAATCCAACAATATTAAAAAGGAGATGGAACTCGCGTGGAACGACCTCTACGGTTTGTTTCCGAATTTAGATTCTATCTTGCACATGAAGAAAGAAATGGTCTTTTATAAGAATTGGCCGGGAGCGGAAGCAGGACAAACATTCGGACAAGTCGGTGACCAGCGATTAGATCCGCGCACACCCATTGATAACCTTTTCATGGTTGGAATGGATTGTAAGGGTTCAGGGGTTGCCGGAGATCTAATTCCCGTTGGAGTTCAGTTATGCTTAGAACGCATTAAAGAGACTAACAAAGAGATCCGAGTTCCATCTATCACCTTTTGAAGTTTCTAGCGTCACTACTAATTTTTTCATAGGTTCTGGACGAACGGCTACCATAACTTGCGCTCTTGTCGTTGGAGGCAGCGAAGCCCTTCTTCGGGTTCGATGATTTCGACATCATCAATAAATACTCGTTTGAGGTTCGGGCAGAACGCGAGGGGGCGGACATCCAAGGAATCATAGAGATTATTATCGAGCCGGAGCTCCTTCAGATTCTTGCAATTTGCGAGAGGGCTAAGCTCAATGTCATCGAATCCATTATAATTGAGATATAACACTTCCAGAGCAGTGCAGTTCCGCATGGGTTCCAGATCAATCTGTAGTAATTGATTATTATCGAGGGCTAAATACTGTAATTTTGGGCAATTCGCTAAGGGCGTCAGATCAATCGCTTTTAACCGATTATCATCGACATCTAGCGATTTCAAATTCGGACAGTCAGCGAAAGCAGATAGGTCCAATTCTTCGAGTATATTACTGCGGAGCGTGATCGAACGGAATTTGGGACAAAACGCCAACGCAGAGAGGTCGATTTTCACGAGACCACATTTATCAAAAAAGAGTTCTTCAATCTTTTTGCATTCACTAAGTGGAGAAAGGTCTAAAAACATAAATATGTTATAGCCGAGTATGAGCTGTTTTAGATTGGGAAAATTCTTGAAGAGTGTGAAATCGATATCGAAGATTCCCTCTTGGTGCAGATCGATCGTTTCGGTTTCTATGGGGTACTCTGCTTCATTATCGATGTAATAATCCTTTAAAAATTCGTAGGCGGCTCTGTAATCTGAGCCGAATCGGTTCAGGTCCTCCTGGTTTAGCCTTTCACCATCAAGCGTGTAATAGTGAATGATATTTTTAGTCACATAGAAAACCATTTTTTTTATTTTTGATTCTCTTCCCAACATATCCTTCTATATTTAAAATTGTTATTGTGTTTGAAAGTGAAATGGCAACGGACGGACAGTGAAAGATTCATAGTTTTATCCCTTTCTAATTCAATTTTCAGTTATAATCTATAATTGAGGCGTGGTAAAGAAATAAAAAAGGAAAAAGAAGATGTTATTGTCACCGTTTTTGGCGATTATACACTATGACCGCGAGGATAATGAACAGTATGGTCATGCCCACAAGCACGAGGAACTCCAGCCACACGGACTGGAGACCAAGTCCTGCTAACATGTCCTTTCGTAGGATGATGATAATATAGGTCATGGGCAAGATGTAGCTGACGGGCTTAAGCCAACTCGGGAAGCCGTCAATTGGGAATACGAAACCGGAGAGCAGCACTGATGGGATGATCATCATGGGTATGAACTGGAAAGCTTGCTGCTCGTTCTTCGCGAAGGCAGATAGAAAGAGACCTAGCGCCAGCGTGTTTATAGTAAATATGAACAGCATAGCGAAGACATACAATATATTACCGACGATCGTTATATTGAAAATCAGTTTCACGATTATCAATAAGAGAGAAGTCTGAACGACTGCAATCAGGGAGTATCCAAGCAAGTTACCCAGTACAACCTCTATCTTACGCGTGGGGGTAGCTGCAATTCTCTCAGTCATACCAGACAGCCCTTCTCGCACGTTAAACACAATAGAGAGAAGTAGCATGAATATCATGGCTGTAAAGCCCAGCACACCTGGTGCCATATTATCAACAGGTCTGTAATCGGCATTTCCATACTTATAGGTCAGATTATACAGAGATGCAGAGATATTACTGCCACCTAGGCCCATCAACATGGTAGTCACGGCACCCACAACTGCGGCCACGATCTGTGGGTTGGATCCATCCACATATAACTCGACCGGCGCCGGTTGAGGCCCCATCAGTCGTTCGGTGAAGTTCACCGGGAATACAATTAGCGCCCACGCTCCAGGCAGTAAGCCCGGCGAATGCACTTTGTCCAATCCCTCTTCCACCGTCGTAACATTCTCCGAAATAACTACCCTGTTATCATGCGCTAAGAGGTCATATCCTTGATATGACGCCTGCGCTGGCGCAGCGGCGGCGTCAAGATTGCAAATGACGGTATTCACGTTTTGTATATCGGTCCCAAACGCATACCCAAACACCAGCATCATCATAATGGGCAGGAAAATGATTAGACCGATTGTGCGCCTGTCCCTTCTTAGCGCGGTGAGGTTTTTCTTCATAATCGCTAAAAGGCGATACCACGAGAACTCTATGTTAGTTCACCTCCGTTTCATGAAGCGTATCTTGATTGTTTGCATTCTTACTGCCCGTGAAGTGGCTAAACACTGCATCCATTGTCGGCTCGATAAGTTCCATCCCGTATATTTTGGTATGTCGCTGCACGATTTCGAGGATCTCGGTTACATTGAAATCGCCTGTGAACTTTACCACAGCGTAATCACCATCTGCCATTGAATTA
>CAYGYC010000482.1:0-3310 GCA_964353755.1 uncultured archaeon
CTTGATTAACTCCTCCCTTATACTATAATCAATCTCCCCTCCCGCTTGAAAGGGCGTGATAATTGCAGTGTATACCTGGATCATCATTCAACATCTCGGGCAATCCTTTACAAAAGGTTTAAGAATCATCTCTACAACCTATTCAAAATTTAAGTATTTAGGAATTCTATACTATTATTATTTAAACGGTGTTCTTAAATGGACTTTGTCAAAATAGAGCTTGAAATAATGGAATATTGGGACAAAATCAATTTACTTCAAACATGTTTAGACGCTAGAAAGAATGCGAAGGAATTTATTTTTTTAGAAGGTCCTCCAACTGCCAATGGATTACCTGGAGCACATCATGTCTTAGCTCGGGCGATTAAGGATGTCTTCTGCCGTTATCAAAATTTATTGGGACTTAAAGTATTTCGTCGGGCGGGATGGGATACGCACGGCTTACCGGTGGAACTCGAGGTCGAAAAGGAATTAGGAATCAAAACAAAAAGTGAAATCGTTAAATTCGGCATAAAAGAATTCAATGATCTATGCAAGAAAGATGTTTTTAAATATCTAGTAGATTGGAATAAATTAACAAAACGAATGGCGTTCTTACTGGATTTAGACGATCCTTATATTACTTTAAAGAATGAATATATTGAATCGGTTTGGTGGAGTTTAAGTGAGATTTGGAAAAAGGGTTTATTATTTAACGATTATGCAATCTTACCTTTCTGTCCCAGATGTGAAACCTCGTTAAGTTCTCACGAAGTCGCATTAGGCTATAAAAAGATAGAAGAAGAATCTATTTATGTTAAGTTTAAATCGACAGATTTCGAGGATGTTTATTATTTAGTCTGGACCACCACTCCTTGGACGCTGACTTCAAATATTGCTTTGGCGGTTTCTCCAAATATTGATTATGTTGTGGTTGAATACAAGGGCGAAAAATTGCTTTTGGCTGAAAAGCGATTAGACATTTTTGGGGATGAAACGAATTACAAGATAATTCAAAAGATAGAAGGTTCTAATCTCGAAGGAAAAACGTACGAACCCCTTTTAAACTATTTTAAAGATAAAAAAGGATTTTTTATTGTGAGCGGGAGCTTTGTCTCAACCGAAGAGGGTACTGGCATAGTTCATATAGCTCCAGCTTTCGGTGAGGATGATTTCAATATCTGTAAAGAATATAATTTACCCATAATTGAGCCCATTCAAGAGAATGGTCATTTTGATAATTCAATTCCTGAATTAAAAGGTGTTTGGTTTAAAGATTCGGATAAACTAATCATGGAAAAATTAAGAGCCGAGAATAAGTTATTTAAACTCGAAATGTACGCGCATGATTATCCCTTTTGTTGGCGCTGTCATAAACCCTTGATGTATTATGCCAAGAAGTCTTGGTTTATTAATATGGTAAAGATCAAGGATAAACTCGTCGAATTGAATCAAAAAATCAATTGGGTCCCCAAATTTTTAAAAGATGGTCGATTCGGTAATTTCTTAGATAACATCCGGAATTGGGCACTCAGTCGAGAACGGTTTTGGGGAACCCCGCTACCCATTTGGAAATGTAATTCTTGCGGTTATGAAGACTGTATTGGCAGTTTAGAAGAGCTTAAAAACAGATCTAAAGAGGAAATCACAGATATTGATTTGCATAAGCCAATGATTGATGAAGTGAAATTAATTTGTCCTAAATGCAAAAGCGAAATGACCAGAGTTCCTGAAGTTATCGATTGCTGGTACGATTCTGGTGCTGCTTTTTTAGCTCAATGGCATTATCCATTTGAAAATGAAGAAAAATTTAGAAATAGTTTTCCTGTCGATTTTATCTCTGAAGCGATTGATCAAACTAGAGGGTGGTTCTATACCCTCCATGCAATTTCTACTTTGTTGTTTGAAGAAATTTCTTATAAAAATGTAATTTGTTTAGGTCTTGTAGTCGATGAGAACGGCGAAAAAATGAGTAAAACTAAGGGCAATGTTATCAATCCCTGGCAGATTTTCGATAAATATGGCGCCGATACTTTTCGATGGGTTTATTATTCTATGGGGCGCTATCATCAAAATAAACGGTTGTCATTTAAAACAGTAGAAGATACCATGAATAGGTTTCTTGTGCCCTATTGGAATTCCTTTCTATATCTTCAGAGAAACGCTGAAATCAAAGGGTATAAATATGCAGATCCTGAACCCTTGAAAAACAGACCTGCCCTCGATCAATGGATAATTAGCCGACTTTATTCGACGTGTAAAAATGTCAAGAATACCATGGATAAATATGATGTCTTTCGTTCTACACAACAATTGGAGTTATTCATTGAGGATTTAAGCAATTGGTATTTACGAATTTCCAAAAAACGATATGGCGATAAATCCCCCAAGATCTATAACCTAGCATTTGATACGTTATTTGAGGCCATTCAAAATATTACAATTTTATTAGCCCCCTTTATTCCATTCTTAACTGAAAAAATATATTTGTCATTGAAAAAATTGAGTGACAAATTAAACCTGCCAACGGTACACGTAGCAATTTTCCCAGAAATTGATGATACTAACATAAATAAACCCCTTGAAGATCAATTTGAAATAGTTAAAATTATAATTCAAAATGCCAGAGCTTTGCGATCCGAGAAAAATATTGGGACTAGACAGCCTCTATCGGAATTACTGGTGGCAGGTACAGCAGAAACTGAAAAAGCTATTCAATCTTTTAATGAAATAATTAAAAGCGAGTTAAATATTAAAGAAATTCATTTTTATGGAACGGAGGAGCTAATTAACAACTTTTTAACCTTAAAAATGGAACCAAATTACTCCACGCTGGGTAAAAAATTTAAGCGCGATCTAAAGAAAAATATTGACTATTTATTATCGTTAAATTCCATGGAAATAAAAAATGCATTGGATCAAGAAAAAGAATATAACTTCACAGTGGCGAATAAAGATTGGACGATCACCCCAGAGGATCTGTCTTTTGAATATAGTAGCCAAGAAGACTTCTGCTTAAAGAAAACTGATACTTTAATCTTACTATTGAATCTGAAATTAGATCAAACCTTAACTGAAGAAGGTCTATACCGGCAGATTCTCAGACGAATTCAGTCAATGCGGAAAGATCTAGGATTGACCCCCAAAATTGATAAAATCCTTGTCAATTATGAGGCCCCTCAACCCTTAATCGATGTCTTATTGAAGTTTGAAAAATCATTAAAAAGCGAAGCGACTATTTTCTCTTTGAAAAAAGGTATTCAAAATAAGGGCTTAATTAAGGATTGGGAAATCAGTGGCATAAAATTAAAATTAGAGGTAATCCGGCAAC
>CAYGYC010000483.1:0-3306 GCA_964353755.1 uncultured archaeon
CCAAAACTATTGGTTGTAGAATTATTTCCGAATTGATTTTCATTGCAATAATTTACTATGTGATTCATCTCCTGTGGTTTATCACTATTGCAGCCGTCGTATTATTAGCCATGTATCGGAAAGAAAGGAAATATATTACTTTAACGAAACTCGCTCTCGTTTTATTTCTCTGGTTTTTCTTTTTATGCGCAAACCCTATTTATTGGCCCCAACAAATCTACCGGCATCTAGATCGCGGCTCCTTAATCACGCCGGATGCCCAATGCATTATCGATTTGAATGCCACCTTCACGACCTCCGAATTCTATCATGGGTCTTACAATCGCAGCACAATTCAGGGGCAATTGCGAGAATTATCCGATATCCAATATTTTCTTTACAGTCCGGGAACTAATGACAATGATTGGATCAATTATACCTATGATTTCTTCAATTATCCTGGCGTTTTCGATCATGTTCCAACGCCAGAAGAAGTGCTCGCCACCCGGCAGGATGATTGCGACGGGATTGCTGTCGTGACCGTATCCTTACTGACGCGCTTAGGTTACGAAGCTTATGTTGCAGAAAGTGATTCGCATTGGTGGACCTATGTCAAGATTTATGGCGAAGATCTTAATTCAAGCATACGAGGAAAAACCTACACGGTGGTTTATCTCAATTGGTGGGAAGGAATAGGTGAACCCTATGTCATTTTCAATCAAACTGCAGTAATTATTATGCAACCGCTCTACATCTCATGGTGGCAACAGATAACGGATGGATATTATGTGGAAATGATTCAAGAATTCGGTTTACCGCTTCTAGAAAGTCCAATTATGTGGGTAGCCTTACCTGTAGCCTTATTCCTTTTAGGATTCCTCTTCTCGTTCGGTGTTGGATTCCCACGGAATTATGCAAAAAAACGAATGCACCTTGGTAATGCCCTCTTTGCCGCCCTGGTTCTCGCCCTGCTACTGACCATCATTTTAATCCTTCCAGAGAGCCTTCTAAGCTGCGGCACGCTCATGATATTCGGTATCGTAGGAGTCCTTGCTTTCGTTGTAGATCGCGATTATATAACTAAATGGATTTGGAAACTAAAGAAATAAATTTCTTTTTTTATTTCAAAATAATCACAAGAAAACACTGAAACAATATTTTTCACTAAAAAAGGAGAAAAAAAGTAGAAACCATTAAAATGCAACTTGAGATTTCAGATTTTCTAGAAATTTCTTAAGATCATCATCGCTTTTTACCATAGTTCCTTGATTACGTGAAAGAAGGGTAGGCCAATCCTCTTTTCCCAAATTAACGATGGTTATTTTCGGTTTTCCTTTGTTTACATTCCGAACTTTTGCTTCTTTTATTTCCTCAGTGGTCCATTTAGAGATCGCGGCGTTAGTGCTCCAGAATAAGATATACCATGTACAGGATTCGATCCCCTCAAAAATTGCTTCTAACCAATCGTGCCCTTGGGCAATGTCCCGTTCACAAGTCCAACACTTACAACTGGGCCAGTTCTCGATTTCACTTATGGCTTTTTGGACCCACACGAAATCAGGAAGCGCATGAGACATGAAAAATACATTTTTATATGCGGTTTCGCTAGTTGGACTACCTTCATCCTCATCTTTGGCTTCCTTTAACTCAGGGATTCCAAACTTTTTCTTGACTTTTACAATTTCTTTATGGTAATTTTCAATTTCTTCGATTTCTTGTTTCTGTTCTTTGGTTAATTTTTTCATTTTATCCAATGCCTTTAAAGCATATTGAGATGCGGCAGAAGATTCGTCATTTAAAACCTCTTTTAACGCAGTTTCAGCCGGTGCCGCATCCTTTTCCATCTTCATTAAAGCCCAGGCAGCTTTGGCTCTCACTTCAGGATCTTTATCTTTTAAAGCAGCCATCAATGCGGCCACGCTTCCTTTCGCATCTTTTTCAAGCGATCCGAGCCCGGTACATGCCGCAACTTTTTCGTCAGTATTTCCATGCTCGAGTTGGGATATGAGATAACCTACCACATTTAAACCACTTTTACTGAGTTTTTTAACTGCGTTTCTTGTGGCTCTTCGCATTAACCATCCAGGACTAGCTAACTCTTTGGTTATAATACTGAGTGCGGGTTCCGCCTTTTTTCCTATTGCCGCAAGAGCGCCCATAATTTGGCGTCTCGTCCATGATTTGGTTTTGGTATCCTGTGCCATCTTAACTAACTTTGGCAAAGCAATTACAGAACGCTCTTTAAATCCTTTAAGTCCATCAAAAGCCGCCCATTGAATAGTCGTATCATTATTTTCAAGCTCTTTAACAAACAAATCAAGAGCTTTTTGATCTTTACCTCCATGATATGTGGCGATTATTCGTAAAAGTCCTCTTTTAACTTCCAAATCTGTTTCTTTTTCATACAATTGCAATGCAGGACCATATGCCATATTTTTTGCAAACATTGCTTCGTGACTATTAATCGTTTTAATTGCTTGTTGGCGTTCATAGGGATTATTTGAATAAAGTTTTTGAATTGCGTCTCCTACAATGCGTTTTGCATCCTCATTCATACTTGACATTATTTCTTACCTCTTTACTTCTTTTAAATCAGTTTTTAAGCCATCCTCTTAATGTAATTTAAGGATTGAATTCCTTCTAAGGATTTCTTTTATTAATCTTTTTATCTTTTTAACTATCAAAAAGTGCTTGAAGGGTGTCGCCTTGCGAGCTCCCCCGATCCACGAGAATCGCATCAACGGGACATATCATTTCACACAGAAAACACATGAAACAATCTGTTTCACGAACAGGAGTGACTTTAAGTTCGGAGACCGGATGCTTAGGGGTCGGAATTTTATCAAAAACATTAACGGTACAGACTTCCATACATTTCAGGCAGCCAAAGCAAAGATCCAAGTCTATAGCCACAATGGTGCCATAGATCCCTAATTTGCGAGGTGGCTGAACATGTCCCCAAATTTGAAGCCCTTGAAAAGTTCCTACACAAGTGCAAGATATTTTAAAGTTCGAATCAATCGGCATAATTAACATCCTCAGCATTCAAAACAACAATATCTAATAGTTATTTTGTCAGCTTTCGTTCGAGGTCCTCCACTTTTTGTTGGAGGGTCGCAATAAACTCTTTCCAATGGGGTCTATAACTCTTTGTCAAATAATGATTAGTTGAATTTCCTATATAGAACGCATGATCTAGAGATTTTACTAAATTTTTGATTATTGCAGCAATGAATTTTTCCACGGTCATTTGTTGGTTATATGCAATAAGGATGAGTTCCAAAGCTTTTTTTAATTGATTTGGATCATACTTCAAATCTAGAAGAT
>CAYGYC010000484.1:0-2471 GCA_964353755.1 uncultured archaeon
TCTTCGAGGTCTGGTTCGGCTTCTGGAACTCCGCGTACATTATGCTGGGCTTCTCGCTGGGGGCATCGTCCGTGGCGCTCTTCGCGCGCGTCGGCGGCGGCATCTTCACGAAGGCGGCCGACGTCGGCGCCGACCTTGTCGGCAAGGTCGAGGCTGGCATACCGGAGGACGACCCCCGCAACCCCGCCGTCATCGCCGATAACGTGGGAGACAACGTCGGCGATGTCGCCGGAATGGGCGCGGACCTCTACGAGTCATATGTCGCGGCGATTGTGGCCCCGATAGCGATTGCCAGTTCGGGCATCGTTTATCGCACCAGGCTGAATCCAGGTGGCCTGGTCATCGGTGCCAGGGGGATGATACTGCCTCTCGCAATAGCCGGCGCCGGGATCGTCTGCTGCCTCCTGGGCACGTTGATGGTCAGGATACGGCCGGGAGGGCATGCGCAGAGGGCGCTGACCGGCGCCACATACATAACCGCGGTCCTCGCGACGGTAAGCTCGATCCTGCTGGTCTGGGCGATACTGGGATCGAGATACATCGGGCTCGCGTGGTCGCTGGTGATGGGGATCGGCTCCGGGATAGGTATAGGCCTGGTGAGCGAGTACTTTACCTCCGACCACTACAGGCCGGTCCAGGAGATAGCCAGGGCTTCCCAGACAGGGGCGGCGACAACGATAATCCGCGGGCTGGCGACCGGCATGCTCTCTACAGCCTTACCGATAATAATGGTCGGCATCGCTATGGGAGTGTCCTTCTGGACGGGGAACCGTGCAATCCCCGGCGGAGGGGGCATCTACGCGATAGGTCTCGCGGCCCTGGGGATGCTCTGCACCACAGGGATGGTCGTGTCGGTTGACGCCTACGGGCCGGTCGCGGATAACGCGGGCGGAATCGCCGAGATGGCGAAGCTCGGACCTGAGGTCAGGGAGATAACCGACAACCTCGACTCGGCCGGGAATACCACGGCCGCGATAGGCAAGGGGTTCGCGATAGGGTCCGCGGCGCTGGCGGCGCTCGCTCTCTTCGCGGCGTTCGCACAGGCGACCGGGTTGTCCAAGGTGGACGTCGTGGGCGACTACAAGTTCATCGTTGGCCTTCTGCTGGGAGCATGCCTGCCCTTCATCTTCAGCTCGCTAACGCTCAACGCGGTCGGACGGGCGGCCTTTTCCGTCGTCGAGGAGGTCCGGCGGCAGTTCAGAGAGATACCGGGGCTTCGCGAGGGCAAGGAGGGAGTAAAGCCCGATTATGCAAAGTGTGTCGACATGACTACGCGTACGGCCATATACGAAATGCTCCTTCCCGGATCGCTCGCAATCGCCTTGCCGCTCCTGATAGGCAGGTTCCTGGGCGTGGAGGCACTGGCCGGATTCCTGGCGGGGGCGCTCGTCTGCGGTTTCATACTCGCGATCATGATGGCGAACGCGGGCGGAGCCTGGGATAACGCCAAGAAGTATATCGAGGGCGGGAACCTTGGGGGCAAGGGTACCCCCACGCACGCGGCTTCCATCGTGGGTGACACGGTGGGTGACCCGTTCAAGGATACCTCGGGACCGGCCATGAACATCCTCATAAAGGTTATGACTGTCGTTTCCCTGCTATTTGTCCCTCTGTTCTTCAAGTAGGGAGCCCTGCCGCGGGCGGTCAAGCGCCCCGGGCTAAATTGACCCTTTCTCTTTCTATCCGATAGACTTCTTTGCCATGAAGTTGATAGTGACAGAGAAGAACCAAACCGCCAGTCGCATAGCGACCGTACTCTCCGGAGGCAAGGCAAAGCGTGAGGGGACCGCACGAAGCCCCGTGTATGTCTTCGACTCGAACGGGGAGGAGGTCAAGTGCCTCGGCCTGCGCGGCCACATAATGAAGGTCGATTTCCCCGATGAGTACCGGCAGTGGCAGCAGGTCGACCCCAGGGACCTGATAGACGCCGACATCGTGAAAACGCCGGCTGAGAAGACCCTCGCCGCGACTTTGAAGAGGCTCGCGAAAGAAGCCGAAAGCGTGGTGATAGCCACAGACTATGACAGGGAGGGTGAGCTTATCGGCGCGGATGTAATGGGGCTGGTCCTGGAGGCTAACCCAAAGGCCACCTTCAGCCGCGCGCGTTTCTCTGCCCTCACGCCGGTGGAGATCAAGCGCGCTTTCAGCGCGCACGACGAGCTCGATACGGACCTTGCCCGTGCGGGTGAGGCCCGCCAGGACATAGACCTCATATGGGGAGCGGCGCTGACCCGTTTCATCTCGCTCGCCACAACCCGGCTCGGCGCGAAGTTCCTCTCTGTCGGCCGCGTGCAGAGCCCGACCCTGGCCATAGTGGTGGACAGGGAGAGGGTGATACAGGCGTTCAAGCCCGAGGATTACTGGCAGGTAAAGGTAACTCTCCAGGACGGGGGCGGGACATTTACGGCGCGTCACCAGAAGGATCGCTTCACCGACGAAGCGGCGGCTCGAGCCGCTTTCGAGAGAATCGG
>CAYGYC010000484.1:2481-3292 GCA_964353755.1 uncultured archaeon
CCCCCCGCCCCGTTCAATACCACGGCCTTCCTGGCGGCCGCCTCCAGCATCAAGTTACAACCCGCGCGGGCCATGAATATCGCGGAGACTCTGTATATGAGGGGCCTCATCAGCTACCCGAGGGTGGACAACACCGTGTATCCGGATTCGCTTTCGATGCAGGCCATACTGGAATCCATAGCCGGCGCCGATGTCATAGGCCCGCTCGCGAGAGAACTCCTGGAGAAAGGGCAGTTCAAGCCCACCCGCGGGAAGAAGTTCGCCACGGACCACCCGCCGATACACCCCACCGACTCCGCTTCGAAGGAAAAACTCAAAGGGCCCGAGTGGAGGGTCTACGAGCTCGTGGCGAGGCGGTTTCTCGCAACACTCGCGGACCCGGCTCTGGCGCAGTCCACCAGGGTCGACCTGGATATCGGCGGCGAGCCGTTCCTGGCGCGCGGCGACGTGATTGCGAGCGAGGGTTTCCTGCGTTACTACCAGTACTTCCGGAAGAAGGACGAGGAGCTTCCCGACCTCGCGGAGGGCGATACTGTTCGCGTCGTTGACAGGGAGCTGGAGGCGAAGCAGACGCAGCCACCGGCGCGTTTCACCGAGGGAAAGCTCATAGAGAAGATGGAGGAACTCGGCCTGGGGACGAAGTCCACCCGGCATTCGATAATCCAGAACCTCGAGGAGAGGGGATACGTCTACGGCAGCCCTCTGAAGCCGAGCGGGATGGGGATAGCGGTAGCGGGGGCGCTCGAGCGCCACGCCGGTCCCGTGGCGACCCCCGAGATGACCGCCCAGCTCGAGACCGACATGGACGGGA
>CAYGYC010000485.1:0-3286 GCA_964353755.1 uncultured archaeon
ATTAAATTTAATGCAAATGAACTTAGAATAGAAGCATATCACCTTGAAGAGAAACCCTTTCTTAAAGAAGAATCTTCCTTACTAAGAGATATTGGCAAATTTCTAGAACGAATTTTTAGGTATGAAGAGGATTTTGAAAATTATAAGCAGCAATCAGAACAATTGCAGCAAATTGAATGGTTTTTAACACCAAAAGATATCAGATCTAAAAATTATTCCCCGACTTATGGGGATCTCATACAACTCAACACCAAACGTTTGATTATAGATGCAGTGGGTGAAAATTTCCTTGAAGAGTTAGTGTATTACTATCTCGATTTGCTTGAAACATCCGCCGCAGTATACGAAAAGAATGGGGATTATGCTCTAGGGATTTTTAGCTCTAATTGGTGTCGGTTTCTCGATCAAGCATCCCGTAACCTTTGTGGAACGGATGATAACCGGAAAGCACTCGAATCCGGCAAATGGCTTTGCCATGAATCCTGCTGGACCCAAGCTTCCAAAGTGTCCATTGAAACCGGAAAACCCGTTGACATTCAATGTCAAGGCGGGCTGCGCCTTTATGCCATTCCTATTTGGGCAGGCAACGAGATTGTGGGGTCGATTAACATTGGATATGGAAGCCCTCCTAAAGATCCACAGGAATTACAGGCAATCGCCACAAAATATAATGTCGATACAGGTAAACTCCTCGAATTAGCTACAGGTTATCAAGCCCGCCCGTCTTTTATCATTGATTCTAGTAAAGTTCGTCTGGAACACTCCGCAAAGCTTATTGGTGCAGTCGTTCAGCAGCAAATTCAATTTGATAATTTGCAGAGACGATTAATCTATACTACATCCCACGAATTACGCACACCTATTTCCATCATCAATCAATCTATAAATAATTTAATACAATATAAAGAAAAAACATCCGAAGAACAAAAAGCTAAATTAATGGAAGTACTTTCACGAAATGCTCTCTTAATGAATGAGATGGTCGAGGATCTTTTACTAATTTCATCCATTTATCAAGCGAAAATCACTTTAAATTGGATGAATTATTTTCCATTAGAAATCCTTAAAGATGTTTTAAAAGACCTAGACCCTCTTCCAAAAGCGAAAGAGATAATAATTGAGCATGAAGTGGACAAAAATCTTCAATTATTTGGAGACCCAAAGCGCATAAAACAAATATTTCGAATTCTGATAGAAAATGCCATAAAATACTCTACTAATCGGACTAAAGTACAAATCAAAGCAATAGATCATTATAAAGGAAATTATAATTCCAAAAATTTAGATGGTATTTTGTTTCAATTCAAAGATCAAGGGCGAGGAATTAAAGAAACTGATATCCCACACTTATTCCAACCATTTTTCAGGGCTGAAGAAGTGATGACAACTCCGGGTACTGGATTGGGGTTATCAATTGCCCGCGAATTAGCAGAACTTCATCACGGAGAAATTAACATCGAAAGTACCTACGGGATAGGGTCTACTTTCTTTGTTTTTCTTCCCCGATTAACAAGCAATCCTGCTAATCCTTAAAAGTTTAAGAGAAAATTAGCTGGCATTATTGAAAATAAAAGATACAGAATTTATCATCATCAATTTCTTATAACAAACCCGAGAAACATCCCATGTTTGAATACAATTTCCATACTGCTCCATTTAAAACCATAAAAATAAAAACTTTCTTTAATTTTTAACTCCCCAAAAATATTTTTTTATCAGTTAAGAGTTATAAGAGTATTATCCGTTAAGAGTTATTATCAGTTAAGACTTAATAATAAGAAAAAATAAAAAAAAGACTAATTGAATGAGGTGTAGGAATGACTACTATCAAGTGGATCGCGCATTCCTGTTTTCAAATCACGACGAACGATAAAAAAGTTATTTATACGGATCCGTATCAGATAAAAAAGGGTGAGCCACAAGGAGACATAATTTTGGTGAGCCATTCTCATTATGATCACTTAGATAAGGATAGCATTAAAAATATCCTCAAGAATGGAACAAAGGTTGTCTGCCCTAAAACGTGCATAAATGAATTGCCAAGCTATAATCCGATCGGCTTAGATCCGAATGAATCCACGGAATTCAGTGGAATCAAAATTACAGCCGTCCCTGCATATAATCCCAATAAAAAATTTCATCCAAAAGGTAATAAATGGAATGGCTATGTTCTGGAAATTTCGGGAAAGCGGATTTATCACGCGGGCGATACGGATGTAATTCCGGAAATGAAGAGTCTTGGGAATATCGATGTGGCTTTATTACCGGTCGGTGACAATTTTACCATGGGATTCAGTGATGCCGTAGAAGCCTTAAAGATAATCAAACCTAAGACCGTGGTGCCGATGCACGATTGGAACAAGGATTTAAATCAATTTAAAGACATGGTTAATAAGGCCATTTCCACCGTCAAAGTTGAAATTTTGAAAGGGAAAAACTTAGAAATCTAATTTTTTTTTTATTTCTTCTATTCTTCGTCGTTTTCGTTTTCTGTTAGCTTGGTTATGAGATATTTACAGGATTGATGCCCATCCACGCGGCATTCAATCTCTTCGACATTGACTTTTTGGGGGGGAATCATATCCTCAATAACACCTTTAAACAAACCTGATTGGATTTCGCAAATGGATTTATATTCTTTAACCCCCTCACAAATACAATTTCTGATTTCAAGAATAAAACTCGATTTATCGTCTGGATTTCTGAAGACTCGGGCTTTAACGGTAGGCGTCGGATAGGTGAGCCCGACGGCAATACTTATGAACTGAATGATATTGTCGAATGTGAATTCATAATCTGCAAATTGTTTCGTATAGAGGGTGGTTACCCCCTTTTTTGCCATTTGAAACCCTATTTCACGAGCTTTTGTAGGATCCTTGAGTAAGTCAAAGAATAAAGAAGAATGCAAAGTCTGGTAAAAGCGTACCATCGCATCTGACCGAGCCTCAAAGGACTTTGATTTACGAATCGGATAGAATAATTTTTGAGTAGGACCTTGCTCCCGCTTATAGATTAGTTCTTTCTCTGCCATTATTTCTAAATATTTCGCCGTCGAATTCCGATTTAGATCTATTTTTTCCGCAATCTGCGAAATCGTTAATCCTAAATCCTCCTCCTCCAATACGTTTAAGATCTTCAATTGGAAATCTTCAGGCTTTCGGGACACGACTATCACTTAATTTAATTACGGAATCATTTTCACATTTATATCCTCCCCCTTTGTCAGAATATTAAAATATTGTTAATGTATTTTCTGACTAAAAAATAGGTGACTAAATACTAACTG
>CAYGYC010000486.1:0-3252 GCA_964353755.1 uncultured archaeon
TTTTCTTTTTAAACGTATCAATTTCACAAAAGGCGGAAGGATCAACCGCCATGAAGAAATGACCGAGATTATAGGGCACATATTTCCCGTTTTTATCGATTCCAAGGCAAGCTTGGAGCATATTTGCTTGGCTAAGGCAGGTGGACATAATTTCCACGAAGGTGGCATAGTTATATCCTTTATGACCTCCAAGTTCCTCACCTATTCCGCCAAGTGGAGTTAGCGCGGTTTTAAGTTTGTTCATATCCAGAAGTATTTGTTTGCTATCTGTAGCCGGATTACCCTTTTCATCAACTACCCATCCCTTTACCGCTTCTTTCCCCAGCCGGGCGTAGGTTTCTATTTTACCCCGTTGCGTTATTGACGTGGCATGATCCGCGATCCAGGGAAAAGGCCAATCAGTAGGTACTCCAATAGTAAAGGGGTTGGTTCCCAACATCGGTTCAACACTCCATGTTGGTGCAATAGAAGGGCGTGCATTGGTACCGCATAAACCAATACAATCCTGCTTGGTAGCCATTATTACATAATAACCTGCAATTCCAAAGTGATTAGAATTTTCAACTACAGCCATTCCAATTCCATATTTTTTCGCCTTCTCAATTGCGAGTTGCATGGCCTTAACAGCAGCGACCTGTCCCATGCCATTATTCGCATTAAGGCGAATGGTTGCCGGTAACTCTTTTACAATGGTAAGGTTGGTGACTGGATTTTGCTGGTTCCTTCTAATTCGATCATAGTACATAAATAAGCGAGCACAACCGTGCGATTCAATCCCGCGTTTATCCGATTCGATCAGCACATCCGCACAAATATCTGCCTCATTATCGGGGGTACCTACTGCCACAAAAACATCTTTCATAAAATTATACAGAGTGGTTAAATCGAGATACGTAAATTCGCTATCTTTGGTCATGGTACATTTCCATCCGTCTAATTTAAATAAACCTTATGAATCCATGAGGAATCGAAAGAGATTACTTAAATATATTATTAAAATTATATAGTAAACCGCTTAAAAAAGATTGATGCACGTTATGAAATTAAAGAAATCAGTTGGAAGAGAAAGAAGTTGGGAGAATTACCAATAGAACGGCTGTTACAAGAGAAAAAAGAAGATGCGATTGAAGTACATGATGAGAATACGCTCGAATTTTTATCACCGGATCGACATAGTTCTAGCAAAATGATTTATAATAAATGGAAAGAAGAACTTACCATTGAAACAACGCTCTATCATGGAGCAAGGATGATTGATGAGAATATTTATGTAGCGTCCAATATTCTCGCGGCTAATTTTACGGAGGAGCAAATTCGGGAAATTATTGAAGATGTGTCAGCCCGCTTACGCCAAATGGAACTCCCCAAGATGCTTCAAACCGTGGCGTATAATTTTAAAATTGAAGAACAGGATGAGAGTTCTACAAAATTCGCCTATACCTTCTCTTACGAAGAATTTTCCTCGTATGAAACTCTAAAGGCAGAAGTGGAAAAACGTTTAATGTATTCCTTTGAACTCATCTATGGATATTTAATAAAAATCAGTTTTTTTATCGAATCCGCCTTAAATCAATTTTTATTGGAACCGGTAATTGAATTAAAATTATTGGAAATACGGAAACTTCTTTTTCGTGCCCGCTTTTATGACACCATGACGGGGCGGTTTGCCGGCGACCAGCGGCGCATTGCACAATCCATGAAAAAAGATGCTCTAAACCTATTGACACAATTTCAAAAAGAATATCCCGATCTTGCTTCAGAAAGATTGCAAGAAATTCAAAAGTTTTTTGAACTTTAATTAGTAAGGACTAAAATGGCAGGATTGATTTTACTCAATTTTGGATTGTTCAAGGTGTACAAGAATCTTTTTATTATTCGGACAAGCTATAATCGCGGGGGGCGGACCCGAGGAAAAATTTTAGTACCGAATTTTTAAACCTTTTTACGATTTTTACGATTAGAATATTTCATATTTGGAAGACCGCCTATTTAGAGGCAATCGATTTTACATAAAAGAGATTAATTGAATAATATTATGAATCGTTGAGACAGAATTTTTTGAGATTTCGTCAAAGAAATAAAAATACACGAGGAATTATTGTGGCGGATATTTTTTTGACCAATGATGATGGTGTATATTCACCAGGATTTTTAGCCTTGGAAAAAGAATTAAATTCCTTGGGATCGCTTTTACTAGTTGCGCCGAATAAAGAAAAATCATGGATTTCCAAAGGGATTTCGCGCTTTAAACGGGTAAAACTCCGAAAAGTTAAGTTAGCAGATGGAAGGGACGCGTTTTCAATTGAAGGAACGCCGGTAGATGCCACTTTAGTGGGATTATTTATATTATCGGAAAATTTACCAAAATTAGTAATCAGTGGGATAAATTCAGGAGCAAATGCAGGAAATGCATTTGTATTTTCTTCGGGAACGATTGGGGCGGCTATTGAAGCGGCAATGATTGGGCTACCTGCTTTGGCGGTTTCCTTAATACCCGCGCGTCTGGGAGAACATATCTATACCGAGGCGGATTTCAAGTGGGCAGCTAAATTAACCCGAATGATGGCACAACGTATTTTGAAATATGGCTTACCGGAGAACGTCAACGTAATCAATTTAAACATCCCCTCTGAAGCGGATGGGAATACTGAAATAGTTGTGACAGAAATTGCGAAATTACATTATGGTTGCCTTTTTGAGAAATCACTCAGGAAAAATGAATTTGCATTTCTTAAGGATATCAGTTCAGCCAAAGGCGCTAAATATGATTTACAACCGGGTACTGATGCATATACTGTGTTTATTGAACGGAAGATTTCGGTGACACCTATCAACATTGATATGACAGGAGATCTTCTAGAATTTAGGAAATGGATGGAATTAGAAATTTAACTTATACCTTTAATTTATTAACCATGAGATAGGCATCTTCCCCATCTGAATAATACTTGGATCTAACTCGTTGGATTTGGAAATTAAATTTTTCATATAATTGTTGAGCTATGGTATTCGAGACGCGCACTTCGAGTTCGATAGTTACTACTCCTTTATTGTGTAAAGCAGCAATCAGATGATCTATTAATAGCGTGCCATAATGGCAATGCCGATAGAGGGGATGGACAGCAACAGAAACGATATGACCTTTCTTTTCGGGATTCAGAATTCCTATCGTATATCCGACCACTTTTTGATCTACTTCGATTAAAAAACAGAGGGAATCACTGGCTTTAATGAGTTGGGAGAGCAACCCAT
>CAYGYC010000487.1:0-3251 GCA_964353755.1 uncultured archaeon
CCGAGGAAACCTGGTGTTGTCTAGCCTTTACGATAACTAGTATGGATAGTAAAGTGAATTTATTTTTAGAGCCACGGGCTTCCCCGAGTGAGGAACGATTTCGCGCTTTAGAAAAGATAAAGCAGGAATACCCGGCGATACAAACGGGGGTGAATTTCATGCCCATTGTCCCCTTTTTAGCGGATTCGGACGAAAATTTGGAAGCCATGATCCGAAATACGCATGAGGTGAAAGCCGATTTCATTCTTTTTGCGGGATTGACCCTACGAGATAAGCAGGGGGCTTATTACTTGAATAAACTTCGGGAAAGTTATCCGGAACTCGTTGAAAAATATCAAGCCCTTTATCAAGACAACTACATTCCCCCAGAGAAGGATTATTTGCTGGAGATTTCACGTAAAGTATTGCATTTTTGTAATAAATATTCGGTGAAATATCGGGTGAAACGTTGGATTCCTTCAGATTTTCGCCGAGTGAATTATCTCGTGGCACAGGACCTAGCGGACCAAGCCTACGAACTTCAATTACAGGGAAAGCGGTATAAAAGCCGCCTCTGGACAGCTCATTACATCAACAACCTGCAGGAATCCATTTCAAATCTTGCCAAAAACCAGCAATTGCAGACGATTCAAAATGTGAAAGGCACCTTTGAAAAAGAAATAGAGCAATTGATTACGAAATATGACAAAGCAAAAACCTTAGAAAGCTATTTCCATAAACATTAAATAATGCAATAATGTTATAATGTTTAATGACTACAGTTACTATTAGTGATGAATTTATCCTTGCATTTACACCTGAATAATTGATTTATATCTTGAAATTGAGCGGATATTACAGCAAATTTTTGAACTCGGTTAAAGTCAATCCAGCTTGCCGTATAATGGATTTTAAGGTCCCTCTTGCAATTTCTTTATGATTTGGAATAGTCAGCCGGCGATGAGGTGGATTTTCATTTCTAAGAATGATATGGCTTCCTGTTTGATGATCTATATGATATCCGATTTTTCCTAAGATTTTACAAAGTTCTTTCCCTGAAATAATGAGTAATTTACTCAAATTACTACATCCACGATTTCTTCGTCAATTGGTGGAGGAATTGGTTCATTATGCTTTTTTAAACTTTCTATATATCCTTTGATCGCATCTTGAATATTTTCTAAAGCTTCCTTACGAGTTTTTCCTTGAGAGATACATCCAGGCAAAGAAGGACATTCCACACTGTACATTCCATCTTCATCTAATTCTAACAGAATTCTATATCGCATAATAAATTACCTAACTGATTTTCTTAATTTTTACCTATCCGACTTATTTTTCTTTATTATATTTTCTTGTAAATATATCAGCGGAATTTCTTATATTTTATTGCCATAAACTTGATAAAATTGATCACCTATCCGGCCAGATGTGAATTTTTTTGAAGAGTTCGACGATGGTATTGGGATACTGATAGTGAGGGAGATCTGGAAAAGGACACCATTTAAGCGCGGCGGCATCGTCAGAAGCACAAGCGATTCCTTCAAAGTTTGTGCTCACATAATCGACAATGATGAAATGATATTGTAATTTGCCTTTGGCATCATAAATGATTTTATCGACGATATCTGCCACATAATCCAGTTTTAAAACTTTCAGTCCGGTTTCTTCTGCTACTTCCCGAATGGCAGCAGTTTCGGCGCGTTCGCCATAGCCGATCATTCCTCCCGGAATACTCCAAAAGCCTTTATCAGGGGGATTTTTTCTTTGTATTATTAAAATAGTTTCATCTTTCAACAGACAAGTGCCTACTCCAATGAGCGGGTATTTAGGATACGTGCGGGGATCGCTCATAATTACTCACATAAATATTCTCATTCCCTTTACAAGGGAAAGATAACGATAATATCAACATATTACTCATTTTTTAATGTTCGCTTGATTCTACGGAAAGTATGGAACAGCACCTAGAGAGACCGCCATTCGACCCGCGAGTGGGAGGGGATAGAATCCAAGCGCTATTAGGAGCGTTCACCTCCCCGACGAATCATTGTCCGTTTTACAGCAGAAAGATTCGTTCCACTTGCGCTCTTGATCCTATATCAAGGAGAGCATGGGATTGTGAGGGGATTTGTTTTAATAATGGCTTTTGCTGCAATTATATTCTCGATAAATCAGCAGAAATTGAACAGTTAGTAAAAGTTTTACAATTTTCTATAAAACCCAAGAACATTCATTAAAGTAGCTTATGAAATTTCAATTCGAAATGTACTTAATTTCTGAATATAAGAGAATAATTAGGTTTTAAACTGTATTTTTCAATCGATAATCTTATTTATCTTATAAGGGAAATCATATTACTATGCGAA
Source organism: uncultured archaeon (assembly GCA_964353755.1). Lineage (GTDB taxonomy): Archaea > Asgardarchaeota > Lokiarchaeia > Helarchaeales > HEL-GB-A > CAYGYC01. The sequence goes on from CAYGYC010000487.1 coordinate 2,349, forward strand.
AATTAATCATTACCATAGCGCCCACGGGCTCATTAACAACCCGAGAGCAGTTGTCGTGGATACCAGTAACGCCGAAGGAAATTGCAGATAGCGCCTTAGAGGCATATAAAGCAGGAGCTGCAGTGGTGCACATTCATGTTAGAGACCTGAAGACGGGTAAGGCTATTCAAGATCGAGAGTTATATAGAGAGACGATGGAATATATTCGGGCGGAGAGTGATATGATAATTTGCACTACGACAGGTGGTGGGGCAACGTTGGGGGTTGGACCAATGGGACGGATTGTTTCAGTCGATTTGAAGCCAGAAATGGCCTCCTTAAATTGTGGGTCTATGAATTTCGGAAAGGTAATTTTTCAAAATCCTCCGGATCTCATGGAAACGTTTGCTAAAAAAATGAAGGAATTCGGGGTGAAGCCCGAATTAGAAGCCTATGAAATTGGGCATATTGCAAATGTCGCGGAAATAGTGAAGTGGTTGGATCCACCGCTCAAATTTAATTTTGTTATGGGAGTGGAAGGGGGCATTCCTGCGACGATTGAGAACTTATTGCTGATGCGGGATACAGTGGAAAAGTTATATGGATCCGAGAGTTTATGGATGGTAACTGCCATTGGCAAATATGAAACGCCCCTCTGTTCACATGCTATCCTCTTGGGTGGCGATGTGCGGGTGGGCTTCGAGGACAATATTTACTATTCGAAAGGTATTAAAGCGGAGAGCAATGCCCAATTAGTGGAGCGCATGGTTCGCATTGCGAATGAAGTCGGGCGTGGGATTGCGACCGCCGAAGAAACGCGCGAGATACTCCACCTTAAATAACATAACTTAAGTGTCGTGTATTTATGTATAAAAGAAATATTGCATTATTTGTATTTTTATTGATCTGTGCAATTGCAGTTCT
>CAYGYC010000488.1:0-3245 GCA_964353755.1 uncultured archaeon
CTTGAAAAGCATTTCTGAATGCATAGAGAAATTTGATTATCTCTTCAATTGAAACCCCTTGAAATTTTTCTTCAAATATTTCATATAATGCAATTTTGTGAGTTTGAGCAAGTTCAAATGCGACCTCAGTGGAGGCAATACTGATCCCAGACAAAAATGCCGCAATTTCTTGAAGCGATGACCTTCTGAGTTTTTTTCCGAATACTTCGGATAATATATTTTTGTAAGTTCGCACAATATTCTTCGCAATTCTTCCTTGTTTGAAAAAAGATACACAATTGAGGAATGCTCCAATTTGCTCAAGGGGTGATGATTCAAGTTTTTCTCCAAAAATTTCAGATAAATTTTGCCGCGTTAAAACAGATTTATATTCAACTGGTTCAGAATAAAATGATAAAAAATAGATACAGTACCCAATGTCTTCAATAGAATAGTTTTTATATTGTTTTTGTAGTATTTCAGTTAATTTCTCTTGATAATTTTGCAATAAAATTCTTGACTCGTGGAATGAAACTTTAATTATGCCTTCAAGAAGGTTTATAATTTCTATGAGTGTCATTAATTTGATTTTTTCTTCAATTAATTCATATATTTTCTTTTTGTGGAGTTGAAGAATTTCGTTAGCAATAAATTTATTTATTTCTTGTAACCCTAAAAAGAAGGCTCCAACTCCTTTGAGTGGAGCTTTTTGAAGTTTTTCTTCAAAAATTCGAGATAAAGTTTTCTTATATAGATGAACAACATCCTTACCCTCATATCCGAGAATATCTGCTAATCGTGAGTGGAATATCCCAATTTCATGAAGTGAGGCGTCTGGAAGTTTTTTTTCAATTATTTTCTGCAAAATTTCTTTATAAAACCTTGCTTTTTTAGTTGCTTCATATCCATACGTTTCATATTGCTGGATAAGATAATCATTTATTTCTTTCAGTGGAATCTCCTGAAGATATTCTATCTTAAAAAGATTTACCCCCATTGAAATCGCAACCAATAATGTCTAACTATATTAGAAATTCCTCCCTATTAAATTTGGGTTTAATTCTTATTTTGTTAAAAGAAAGAAGATTTATACAAGTAATTTATACAAGTAGTGTTAAAAGAAAGAAGAAGATTTATACAAGTAATTTATATAAGTAATTTTTGACTGATGCGAATGACACAAAAGCGGATAACCCTTTTTGCATTACTATTATCGTTACTATTGTATTCTCTTTCAATCCTTCTCATCCCAATTCTCATTGCTTTTTCAAATTTATTGAAAGCGAAACTCGATCAGGCATATGAGATTTATGGACGAGATGATACCGTAAAATTAGTAGCCTATTTTCCATTATTTGGTCACTTTAAGATCATTTTTCAGACAGCAAAACGCAGGATTAAAAAACAATAATAGAATTTTAAAACTCAGAAATCAGGATTGTGGAATAATTTTTGGCGCGAATTAGTTTAGTTAATCCAGCACCAACAAGTGCATCTAATTTCGGTATTAAAACAAGACAACAATCCTGGCCCCCTTTAGGATTATTATATAATGGAGCGATGTTACAACAAGAAGGGAATGAAGTCAAAATACTGGATCAAGATGTGTTAGGATACTCTGCTGCTGAAGTACTAAACTGGGTAAAGACAAGAGACCCGGAAATATTGGGATTATCACCCCTTACCGTATCCTTAGAATCGGCCCTTCAAATTGCCACATTAGCGAAGCAATGGAATGAAAATTTAATAGTTGTATTTGGAAATGTCTTAGCAACGCTCGCTTATAAGCAGCTGCTTGAAAAGTATAGCCAAATTGATTATTGTCTTAGAGGGGAAACAGAATATACCTTTCCAAAATTTACCAAAACGGTCTTAGCGGGAGGAAATTTGAAAGAAATAGAGGGACTTAGTTATAGGGAACATGATTTAATTAAATCAACTCCACTGCTTCCACTTAATCGAACCCTAGATGCAATTCCGTTTCCAGATCGCGAAGATTTGATTGATTTTAATTATCGAATGGGATCCCACAAATTCACCATTTTAGCCACTTCTCGGGGATGTCCCTTCCAATGCAGGTTCTGCGCAGTCCACTTAGTTTCTAATTCAAGGGGAATTTGGAGAACCCGCTCAATAGAAAATGTATTATCCGAATTACACTTTTTACGAAGCAAGGGGTATGAAGAATTCAGTTTTGTGGATGATTGTTTTATTGTCAATCGAAAAAGAACAATCGAATTATGCCTGAAAATGAAAAAGGAAAAAATCGATATGATTTGGAGTTGTGAGGGGAGGGTAGATCAAGGTTCGAGAGAAGTATTACGAACAATGCAATATGCCAACTGTTATAGTTTATTATTAGGTCTGGAGAGTGCAAATCAAAGGATTTTAGATTATTACAACAAACAAATCACACCGGAAATGTCCAGAAAAGTTATCAAGAATGTAAGAAGGGCGGGGATAGAAAATGTGGCAGGATTGTTCGTAGTCGGGGGTCCAGATGAAACCATCCCGGAAATTATTAAAACTTTAAAATTTGGACTGGAATTGGACTTAACCTTCGTTCAATATCAATTATTATATGTTCTTTTGGGGACTGAAATTTGGAATGAGGCTATATCAAGAGGATTTATTGATGAGCAAAGAGATTGGAATCGATATATTATTGCCTCCGATATTTTCCCCACGGCGGTTAAACGTGAGATTATTGAAAAATTAATTGATAAAGCATTTATCGAATTTTTATCACGCCCGAAATTTCTTCTGAAAGAGGTTTTCCGGACAGTGAAGAGTCCCTATCGCCTTCAAAGCGTATTCACTTCATTAGAGAAACGGTCAAAGGAGTAATGAGAGGTTTTCAAAATGTCTTCAATCTGGATTAAATTTTTGCTACCAATAATAATTACGGTCTTATTCTCCTTATTCATTATTCCCATTACCTTAATTTTAATAATCTTTTCACGATTTTTGCACCGAGAATTAGGATTTTTAATCCACCGATACGGAAGAGATAATGTCGTGAAAATATTCTTACAAGGTAATTTCAAAGGCTTAATAGAGTTATTTATGATTCATCGTAAGGAGAGGCGAGACGCAAAGAGAAAAGTAGCCTCATTAATGTAAATTAAATGTAGTTTTGAAAATATTTTATTTCTTATAATTCTAAATTAATATCGATTTTTCCCTCAAATTCTTTGAGGAGCAGTATATTATCCGAAAGATGAGGGAATTTTATCTGTTCGCGAGGAATACCTTGGCGAACCCTT
>CAYGYC010000489.1:0-3225 GCA_964353755.1 uncultured archaeon
TATCTTTTTTCTCCTACTGAGATAGTTTATTCGTTTCGTTAAAAAGGCAGTTATTACAAATCCATCATTCTCGTTTAATTCCTTATAAATCACGATGATATATTTACTTTTCTCAATTTCCTTCACGGCAATACATTCACCAGAGTTCCCTTCATATATCACATCAGGAATTTTCAAGTTTAAGGGTGATATGGGCTTTATCTTCGAATTGAAGTTGAAGAACCAGTGGACCATCTAAAAGACGGTACATGCTATGATGTGGTGCATCGGAAATAAGTTCTTTTTCGTAATAGGGAGCTGGGAGATGGAGATAGAGGCACCCTCTATTTCGCCCGGATTTCATAAGTTCTATCGAAATTTCATTGGTTGCGGAATTGAAGGCGAATTGTGTAATTTCAACGGCCCCTTGGGAAATGTGGAAGCTAGAAGCAATTAATTGGGGGTTTTTAGTAATAGGACGAATGACCAAGAGTTTGGCCGTATGCTTTTTCAGACGTTTGACTTGGGAATGGGTAGCATCAAGTTGGAAGTAACGATTCTCCCAAAAGTCAAAAACATGGTAGGAGACATCGTGTTTAAGCTCTAATTGTTCAACGGAAAGCTGGACGGATTTCTCTTTTTTTGTCCAGTTAAAAATACCGATTAATGAATACGGTTCTGGGAGAGATTTGATCGAAAGTTCCATTTTGTAATAGATCGGAGGATTATTTTCAAACAGGTCAATGGGCGTAGCATGGGCACCATAAACAGGAAGTAGAAATTGGATATATTCAAGGTCTTCAGGAGTTAATTCTGATAGATTATCGCTTGAAAGCAAAATTCCGCCGGAGAGTCCGATGAGAGTCATTTCGAATTCGATTTCATGTGGTTTTAAGGCGCTCCTAGTTCTTCGAACGAGAAGACAATCCGGATCATTGATCCAAAATTTCCTATGCATAAACGATCGGAGCATAACGGTTTTCAACGCATTAGCCATAGAAGGTGTACTCCCTAAACCGGCAAAGAAAAAGGTGTTGAGAAACCAATAGAGAAATGGTTGTTCAAAGGCATAATAGGTATCTGGGCCAATTCGCATCCCATTGACTATCCCAATCGATGGGCCAAGAGGCGCCCCGCATCCTAAAAGGAAGATATTCTCCCCGACAGTTTCGCGAATGATCTCCATCCCTTTCCGATAGGCTTGAATGCGGGTCAGTGTAGGGTCATGGAACACACCATCGACCGCGGCCGCATAGATAAAATCGAGTTTCACGAATTGGAACCCCCACTCTTTAACAATAGTTCGAAAGAGGGTCCGAAGCCATTCTTGAACTTCAGGATGCGTACAATCCAACCCGTAAAGCTTATTAAAGGTCCCCCATTCGGGATTAATATTCACTTCCATAGGATTACCGTTACTATCTCGAATTACCCAATGGGGATGCTCTTTAAATAATTTAGAGGAGCGGGAGACTAGGAACGGTGCAATCCACAACCCCGGCTTGAAACCATCCGCTTTGATTTCCTCAACCAGCAATTTCAATCCGTGCGGGAACCGTTTATTCGTCTCCAACCAATCCCCTACTCTAGAATTACTTCCGATTTTTGGATAGTAGCCATCATCGAGTTGCACCAATTCCATCGGGAGTTGTTTTCGGTTTATAGAAAGAAATTCAGAATTCTGAAGCATCGCCTTCTCCGAGACGCGTGTTGAATAATAATAATACCAGGAACACCAGCCCGTGGGGATCGGGTCCCAAAAACGGGCATTCATTTCTTGCTGCACCAGAGAGGCATAGTAATCCAAGCTTTCCACTGCATTCATTCCATTGAAAACCAGAATCAATTTTTCAGAAAATTGTTCGGTATTTTCCTGTAAGGGAATTTCACCCAGGAGGGAGGTGGCATAGAGTTCCTGAATTTCATTATGATTATAATCCGCTTTCAAGCTGATTTGCGTAAGATGATCGCGCATTGAAATAAATCCTAAGGTGATAAATTTTTGAGTCGATATATTTTTAATTACCATGAAATTATCACTTAAACACGCGCCTGATTTGAAATTTTCTTTGGTGGAATACATAATCCGTTTGGGTAGCTTCATCCAAGGGCGTTTGATTCGTTTTTTTAACGACATTATCTCAATGGGGCTCCAAGATTGCCAATCCTGGCGCAACACACGCCAATCTTTTATTGCTCCTAATTGTAATTCGCCCTGAGTTGTCTTTGAAAGTGAAAAAACATGAAAAGAATTAAGTTTGTAATCATTCTGTGAAGTCCAAATTGAAGTTTGAAATCGTATTAGGGGCTTTGTTTCATAAATAATGATAGAAACTGTCAAAACAAATCCATTGGTATAGGTGTATTTAGCAATTAATGATTTTGCCTTTCCATTTTTATCAACAATCGGTTTAAGCTCGTATTCTTTCTTATTATTATCATCATAGGAGGTAAGAAAAAGCGGAGTGTTCTGGGATGATTTCAAGGTCGCCGAAATATGGGCATTCGAAACTATTTTACTCCCACTGGCTTTATCAATAATTTCAAAACAACCTCTTGTTTCATCATAATTCAATTGAATCCATTCCATTTCCATCGTAATCATTTCCTAATCCATCCAAAAATCTTTTATTTTTTTTGTCGTCCTTGAATTCTATTTACTCAGAAGGTTTAAAAAATTTAATTTCCTATTATAGTACACCAACGAAAAAGGTAGGATTTTTCATCATAATCTAGTTGAATCCGTTCCATTAGTAGCAGTCCCATTTGCTTTACCACAAAAATTCTTCAAACATTCGGTTTCTTCAAAAATCTATCAATTAACAACCTTTAAAAGTTATTACTTCCTATATTATTTCACCCATAAAAAGGGAGTATAACCAATGAGGAAAAAGGCATTATTGTTAACTTTTCTTTTTGTTGGTCTGATGTCTATAACGTTTGCCGTCCCTGCCGCAGCCCAATGTACTTCGAGACCCGATTTCCTCCTAGAATCAAGCGATGTCCCCAACTGGGGTCTTTTCAATGAGAGCTGTATTTCCATGAGTTATCCGCCTTATGACTTTGAAATGTGGTGGCAAATCTGGATTTATCCCGCTAATGCCAGTTCTTGGATAGATGTTACAAAGGCACTTGTCCTAATGACTATGGAATTCCCAATTGACCTGAACAAGGAAATATACCCAGGAATGACTATATGGGGTGCATTGGAGGAAGCATTTTCAGGATTTGGCTTTGAGAGTGTAT
>CAYGYC010000490.1:0-3216 GCA_964353755.1 uncultured archaeon
CTATCTTTCCGGTTTCTATCGCATTTGTGTTATGGTATGGCAGGGCGAAATGCTTCCGCTTTATGATAAAATCATTGCCAAAGCACTTACTATTGCATACGCTCCCTGCCTTATTCGTACCCTATGAAATCCTTTTTAAAAAAAATTGCGAGAGAAGAAATGAAATGAAGACCATCAGATTGAATTTAGGGAAGGAGTGGTATTACTTTGATTCCCAAACATTCCATCATGTCGGAAACAAACGGAATTTCATTCCAGGAGACCTTCTCTATCGAGATAGTGAGTTTTATCGAGTTATTCCCAAGCTGAAATTGAAAAAAATTAGCTGGAGACAAGGGGGGAAATACCTCTACCAAATTCTTGGCGGACAAGGAAGTAGACCTAATTTTAAACTATCCAAACGCAAGCTACGATTTGCTTTCAAACCAAATGCCGAAGAAGAGGTACAAACCTGCGTAAAACCGAATAGTTTCTCTTTTAAACAGCGAGCTATCCCTGAAGATGAAATCGTTAAAATTAAAAAACCTGCCGACACATCCAAATCTCGTTTGGAGGCACAAAAACGTGCGAAACCCCTTCTCTATAACTTTGTTAGGACCAATAATAATATGGTCCTTTATGAAGACTGTCTATATATCAGGAGCACGAACGGGAAATTCTATAGCATCTCTCTGGATACTGGGGCTGTTTATAATATAACGGATAAAGGAGGACATTGCGTTAGAGTAAAAGGCATAGATCTTCCTATGTATGATATCGTCCTTGCTAAAGCCCTCGTCATTGCGTATCGACCTAAATGTATTCGACATGGGCGTTTTGCATAAACTCTGTTCTTTTATGGGCGGACTTAACCGAACTTTTTTAAGTTAATCGTCCTAACCCTTTATTATGCAACCTCGGATGAAAATTAAGATTAAGCAAAAAGAATGTCGCGGTCCGTTAGAATGTGGCATTCGCTGTGTAAAAGCATGCCCCTATAATTTATTGGCGTATAAACAGAAACAAACTCCGAAAGCCGGAGAAGAGCCAAAGGAGTTTAAGATCATTGTGGCATTCCCCATTCTCTGTAATAATTGTGGACGCTGCCTTGAAATCTGTCCCGACCACGCGATAACCATTACTCCGCCTAAAACCTAATTCGCTCTTCTTTACACTTCTTGTTGCGTTTATAAGAATTACGTCATGACAAGTATAAATAATACAATTGAATTATCTATTCCTAGGGATAAAAATGGTTGATACTGAATTTGATAAAGAATTAGAGCAACAAAAAGCTATTTTTAAGCAAGGAAAGAAAGAGCTCATAAAAAAATATAGAGGTTTATATGTTGCTTTTTGCAAAAACAAATTAATAGCAACGGGAAAAACATATGATGAAGCTTTATCGAAGGCTTGGGAACTAACAAAACATACACCAATATTAGTGGAAAAGGTTATGCCTGAAGGAGAGGAAGAAACTTGGTTGATGGTTTCTATTTCAAAAATTCAGAATTGTATGGAAAAATAAAAATAGAGAACGAAAATAAATCGATAATTCTTGATGCCTTAGTTGATACCGGCGCCTTCAAAACATTAATTCCAGAAACTGCTTGTAAAAATTTAAATCTAATTCTTGTTGAAACGAAACACGTCTGGGGAATATGCCCAACTCCAATTAAAGTCAATATCTATCTCGCAAAAGTCTATTTTCTTGACAACTTAGTTATAAACTCAATAATAGGATTTGATATTCCTTCACAAAAACAAGTCTCTCTTATTGGACGGGATATATTATCTCAATTCGATATAAATATTTTAAATTCCACAAAAATTTGCGAGCTTAATAAATTGTGAAAAGAAATACGAAAAATTATTAGTACTCCGCACTATTTCTTAGTTCTATAATACGAATAAAGAAGCCTTAAGTCAATGTTCTCATTTTTTCTGCCCTACATTTTCGTATAGAAAATTAAAAAAGGTACTTTTTTGTGTTACATTAGTACTAAGGTTTTATTAAGAAAGAGGTAGTGTGAGAAAAAAGTAAGAGATATGGAGGTTTCCATTTGGTTAAAGTCAATAAAGAACGGTTTTTGAAAGAATTACCCGAAAGTTATAGAGAGCCCTATGAGAAGGGATGGGCTCATAATTATACGGTAGAAATAGACGAAGTTACAAACCAATATGATTTCTCTTCCAATATCAATTTCGCCGATACGACTTGCAGGGACGGCGAACAGCAGGTCGGGCTGGTCTTCACGCCCGAACAGAAGCTTGATATTGTTCAAACCATTGCTGATGCCGGGATCCCCTTAATAGAAGTTGGTTATCCTGGAGTTTCCAAAGAAGAAGAACGTTCTTGCAAAATGATTACCGAGAATGCACCTAATGCTTTATGTTTTGTCATGGCACGTGCAACGAAAGAGGACATTGATTCCGCTCTCCGATCCGATGCACGAATGCTAGATCTCTTCACATCATGCAGCGAGTTCCATATTCGAACCAAAATGGGTTTAACGCCGGACTCCAATATAGAAATGTATCTGAAAATGCTCGATTATGCCACAGATCACGGATTAGGGATTGTATTCGGTATGGAAGATATCTCTAGAAGCGATACGGATTACTATGTCAAAATTATTAAGACCGTGCGCGAACGAGCAGGCGCTAAATGGATGGGAACGGGTATTTCCGATACGGTCGGTGTTTTTAACCCGAAATCGGCGGCATGGTTTTACAAGACTGTTTCCTCACAATTGCCCGGCATTACACTTGGGATGCATTTTCACAATGATTTTGGAATGGCTACCGCAAATACCCTTGCTTGTCTAGAAGCCGGAGCCGGAGCAGCCCAAGGGACTATACTCGGCATTGGCGAACGCTGTGGAAACACGCCCATTGAAGAGGTTATCGTTGCATTAAAGGTATTGTATGGGTTAAAACTTCGTCAAATTAACTTTGAGAAGCTAATGGAAGCCTGCGAGAAGGTTTCCAGATATTCCGGCATTCCCATTTCTGTAAATAAACCCATCGCTGGAATGAATGCGTTTCGCCATGAGAGCGGCATTCATGCTCACGGCGTTCTGGCCCACCCCCATATATACGAAATGATCCCTCATGAATTGCTCGGTCGGAAATCGGAATTTGCTTTTGGGAAATTTTCGGGAACCGCAGTCGTTTTGGAAGAAGTGTTAGCGCCGCAAGGGATAAAACCCACCAAAGAACAACTTCGCGAAATTG
>CAYGYC010000491.1:0-3214 GCA_964353755.1 uncultured archaeon
CTACCGCTCACTCCGTACTTTTCCAGTGGCGTAGCAACGATGGCGTGCTTTTCTACCTCTTCGAAATCGGGCAACAATTTCTGAAATTGAGTATTAATCTTTTCTAAGCGCGCGTTGATAGTCGCCACTCTTTTAGTAGGTTCTTCAATGAATTCAATGGATGGCATCTCTCCGAACATTTCTAGCGCTTTCTTTTCTAAAAACTTCTTACTTTCATAAAAAGTATTGTCCGCGCTACACTGCAAACATTTTATGGTGACACCTTCGATTAATTCCGGAATCTCATTATTACAGCGGCTGCAAGGCAGTCGTAACCATGAAGGCTTTCTCTCAGACATAGGCATTATCCCCATGCTTTATCATTTTTTTCCGTTAGCCATACAGGCTTTCGGATTTTAGTTTTTATTTTTTTAATTGCTATTAATTATATGCTTTTTTCTAAGTTCTATTATTTATATGTTTTTTTCTCACTTTTGCAAGGTAAAGGAATCTATTTCACTATGGAATCCTCAAACGGCAGAAAATTAAACCCATAATTATTTTTGGTTCTGGGAAAATAACTAGAAAATGTAATGCGCGGGAAATTTTTTCGGAGAGGTGCGGATTTTAGATTAAAGAATTTTAAAATTCTAATGAATAAATTCAACCCTTTAACTTTTCTTTTAATTTCGGCAGTAAATTGTTTAGATGGAGCAGATCATTTTTCTTTATTCACTTCAATGTGCACTTTCATTCAAAATTTTGTCGGTTGGAAAATCGCACATTAGTCGCAAACATAAAATATCCTTATGTATTAGTATTCACCAGTAGATAAAATAATCAATAAGAAAGAAGAAGAAGTATGGAAGATGAGTTAGAACGTCTTCGTCATAAGAAATTAGCCGGTATGATGAAGCGTGTTGAAGAGGAAAAGAAAAAAGAGGAATTAAAAAAATCTAAGGGAGATCCAAAGGATCAATTCCTCAAAGCTTTATTGCTTCCGGATGCATATGACTATTATAAAACCCAAATCCTTCCTCAGCGACCCTATATCGCTACCAAAATCGTTGAAGTCCTGCAATACTTAGTCACCACGGAAAATTTACAAACCAAAATTACCAAAGAGGAAATCATTTTAATTGATCGCAAACTGAGTGGCACAGGTCCGAGCATCCGCATCAAAAGATCTGGAGAGGATTTTAGCGATATCTCCACTGCATTGAAGAAAGCAAAGTAAATTAAAAGAGAAGTTATTACTTTTATTTTTGTTCTGGAGTCCCTTGAGGTTTTTGAGGTTGTGATGGAGCGGGACATTGAAGCATTTTATTCAACATAGATAAAGCCAGTTCATAGAATGCCTGGTCGACTCCATCACCCGTTTTTGCGGAAGTTTCTAAGTATTTACAGGGGATTTTATCGGCAAAGGCTTGCACATCCGCTTGGCGGACGTTCCGGAGATCGGCGAGGTCGACTTTATTGCCAAGCAGTACGACGGGAATGCGCCCCGTAAAGCCCCACAACTCTTTGAGCCAATTGACGACATTGGGATTAAAGGTCGGATAGCGGGTGAGATCGAAAACGACCATGGCCCCAGAAGAACCACGATAGAAGGATTGTCTAAAGAATTTAAATCTCTCTTGACCAGCAATATCCCAGATTGATAGCGTAATGGAGTGCTCCGCAGTTTGGATATCCTTTGTAAAGATATCCGTTCCAATGGTCATTTTATAGTCTTTGGCAAAACTCCCCTTAATATACTGTTTTACGAGGCTCGTTTTGCCTACTGCTGCGTCGCCCAAAAGCAACATTTTCAATTTAAATGAGCCCACAGTTTTATGCTCCTTTTTTTATCATAATAGATTCTAAGTAGGTATTTTATTTACTTTGTTATAATTAATTTTTACCATAAAAAGATTATTTCATTTGTATTTCGAGTTCTTAAATTTTCCCTAAATCCATAAGGGCGGGGAAAAACTGCTAGTAATGGCAAACAAGAAAGCCCGAGAGTGAAATATGTATTATTCAAGGGGAAGACCATGTTTAATTAATTCTTCTTTTAATAGGAAAACCGCACATTCAATGCAATACAATTTGCCTGCAATAATTTTCCCTTCCCCTTCTTGAAGGATTTTACCACAATTGAGTATGGAACATCGGCGAATAGGATGCTGTTCTGTCATCGTCATTCACTCCGATTTTTAATCCTAAAAAATGGAGACGCTCTTGATCCCCTTGATTTTCAGAAATTTATCTGTAATGTTGGTGATTGGTTTTGCCGTAATAATAGTCAATTTGGGTTCGGGATATAATTCAGGGTCATCCGCGAGGATTTGGCGGATGCTGACATTTTCGTCCCGAATCAGCTCAGTTACGCCGGCAATAATTCCCACTTCATTGGGATTCGCGTGAATTTCAACCACACCACACTTCAGCAATTTGGCGATATCTCGAAAGGAGGGCCCTGCCACTTTAATTCCGGTGAATATTTTCTTTAGGTCCTCTTTCTCTAAAAGGGTTTGCACGGTATTGATCACGACCCGCCGATCGACTTGGAGCGCTTCCGCTATTTTGGAGTACGGGATTTCGATGAAGGTATCATCATAGCCACTGTAAACTTTTCCGTCCTCCTTAATACAAAATCCAAATTCGAGGATCGCACGAATAACTTTCAATTTTTTTGGATTTTCACTAAAAGTTTTTCTGATTTCATCCCACATACTATCATCTTGGGCTATTCATAAATGATGAATTATTTAATTTCAATGTATATTTTTGAGCAATTAAGTTTAAATATTATTCCTATGTACAATTTTGTAACATTCTGTATAACAATAGTAAATGGTGTATAAAAATATGGTGAAATATAAAATCATGCTGGATGAAGAAGAAATTCCGAAACAATGGTATAATATCAATCCAGACCTTCCAAAACCGCTATCTCCGCCTATCGATCCAAAGACGAAGGAGCCGGTAAATCCGGAAGTCCTGATGGCATTGTTTGCCAAAGAACTGGTTTTACAAGAAGTGAGTGATAAGCGGTTTATTGATATTCCGGAAGAAGTTCGGGAAATCTATAGGATCTGGCGTCCAAGCCCGCTCTATAGGGCAGTTAATTTGGAGAAGCAGTTAAAGACACCCGCTAAAATTTATTACAAATATGAAGGAGTGTCACCACCCGGCTCGCATAAGCCTAATACGGCAGTAGCGCAAGCGTATTATGCGATGAAAGAGGGCG
>CAYGYC010000492.1:0-3212 GCA_964353755.1 uncultured archaeon
CAATACATTTAATCGACGGTTTTGCGGAGATAGTGCTACGAAATATTCCCGCTTTTCTCCAATAGTAACTGCGCTGGCAAGGGCGCAGGGCCAATATTCTTCTGAATCTGGAATAATGAAGCATAAGCTATTCATTTTTCTTTCGGGAATGAAGATGAACCGGAACTCGATCTTCAATATGATTTTCTTCCCAGGCGTAAGGTCGACATTAAATTGGAATACGGGAAACATTTCCTTTTGAGGATGCCATGCCGACTCATCTTGCGTGGCTTTAAAAAGGATCTCTATATTTTCGGGTGAATTTTCCTCTTTAGGAATGCAAATTTCGATGATTTTCGTTTTATTATTCTGATAAGTTGTGGAGGCAAAGAGTTGTCCCATATTACTGACTTCGTGATGGGCATCTCCAAACCATATGGTATTATCTCCGAGAGTACTGCCCTTAATAGTACTCGGTGGAGGGATGTATTGCAATCCCTTTTGGATGAAACTGACTTTCGTGTGCGGGTTCAATGCCCACTGGATTATACCTTTTTTCCCCGTTATTCCTCCCTCAATAGTGAAGGTGACATTCATCCCAAAACTCGAAAATTTCGATTTCTTGAGGAAAAACGCATCCATTTCCCGCTTGACTTTTATGTCATCCATAGTGGAATAAGAAAATTCAGCAGAATCCACCATTTTTTTCTCAGATACATGTGCCCGCAAAGTTTTATCATATTTGTATCCTTCGCGAAAGCCAATCTTATCCGCTTCTGGCCAATGAAATTTAATAGTTTTTACTTTCGGTTCGACCCGCATATTTTCAAACTTAAGCGGCTTTTCCTCGCCTTTTTCAGAGATAAATGACAATCCTTCACTAATATCAAACTGATCACCATACCATGTCTCTTCAATTTTCTTGAGAAGCCCTTTATCAACGAATATGCATCCATTCGCGCAAGAAATCTTATTCATAAACCGTATCACCGCTACCTTGCTTTAATCTTAAAAACGGATTCTAATTAAATCTTATTCTATTCCATACATTTTTTTAGCCTTAAATCTATTGAAAGTATGATCTATTTTTTATTAAAATGGAGGAACCATGTAATACGAAAAAAGAATATTAGAATTGCTAATATTAAATTTGCTAATATTAAATTTGCTAATATTTGCGAGTTTGCTATTAGAGAAAAGTTCGATAATAATCATGTAAAAGAGATTTTGGAAAGCAGAAGAATGTGAAAAATAGAAAAATCCTTTCCCTACTTTTTTTTATTCAATCCTATTTGGTGTAATATTTTTGTTTCATCAATGGTGTGGGATTTCCGGCAATTTTCACATAACCATATTGTATTATACATGCTGACTCGGTGTAATATAGTCTTTCTCCCGCATTGCTCACATTTCCCATGTCGTTTATTTGGATTTCGATTATCATTTAATTTTTCATCTTTATATCTACCCATTTTTTCATCTTCTAAACATTAATTATTCACGAAAAAAGGATTTAAATAGATTCTAAATAACTCGCTAAATTTTTGAGAAAGTGAGCAAATTATTTATCTCCACTTTTTATTCTATTACAAATTCGGTGAGTCAATGAGTTAACAATTAGTGAATTATTTTCTCCCTTCATATTTTTTATCCATGTTTTTAAATTATGATAAATATTATTTAAAATTTCATCAAACTTATCCTCTTGGATTTTAAGACATTTTAAAATAGCCAAATCAAGATTCTTTCTATAGTTTTCCCCAATCTGATTTGCAACTGGTGGTAATGGTTCATAATTTTTAATATTTTCAAGAGCATTTAACAATAACTTTAACTCATCTTCATCTAATGATTTAACATTTAGATAAAGCATATTATCAATCTGTGTACCTAATAATCTCTCTGATACTTTTCCTAATACCGCTCTATTTCTATATCTAAACTCTAAACCAATAGAACTGTTAAGCCAAGCAACAAGTGCTTTGTCATAATCTATATTACCCGTAGTTAAGTAGTAATAAGCTCCAAAAGGGGCTATTTTTTCAGTGATTTCGGGTTCATCTTGCACCTTTTTGTCCTTAGAGATAAATAAATCCAAGGTATTACCTTATTAAAAGTAAAATAAGGAATCAGGCCCCATCGGCGTTTGTTGTGGGCACCGCAAATTATCCAATGAATAAAATGAAGGAAACGGAGAGAAAAGGCATTGCAAATAATCAATTATTTGAAGAAATAGAACGAAGATTCGATAAAACAGTAAACAATATTATTGAAAGTTCCCGTCTGTTACGTGAATTTAGGAAAATAAAAAAAATCTAATCTCTTTGACTACCTTTATATAGATTGATTTCTATTTTTTAAAATAGGTATATAATGATTGAATTTCTCCTTTTAGGATGTTTCTTTCGGAGATTTCTAAATTTAAAATTTGATTTTTATATATCTAAAAAGAATTGGGTGAAAAATAATGAGTTTTAGAAGAGATAACCGTCCTCCTAGGCAGATGTTTAAGGCCGTCTGTGCAGATTGCAAGCAAGAAACCGAAGTCCCCTTTAAACCAGATGGTTCAAAACCTGTCTATTGTAGGGACTGTTATGCAAAACGAAAACCAAAAAGATATTAAAGTTCCCTTTTAAGGAGAATTCTAGCATCAACAGTTTCCGTTGGTCAGAAATCAGAGTTAACTTTGTATTCATTATGGGATTACTGAGCCAACAGGAAATAAAACTGCTTTTATTTTTCTTTCCAAAAAAGGAGTTAAATAGAATGGCACCGTATCGATGCGCTAGATGTGGAAAGGAGGTTACATTGAAAGGAGTAGAATCTCTACCCGGTGTGAAGTGCTCTCACTGTGGATTTCGTATTTTATATAAACAACGCCCGCCTATTGTGCAAAAATTAAAAGCCCGATAAATTATCTTCCTTTTTTTTAAATTTTGTTTTACATCATAGTGTGTTTTACATCATATCACTTCAATCCTAATAAGGGAAAAAAGAAGAGGAACCACAAATTTTAAGTGACGGAAAAAAAGGAAAGACGGACCTTTCATAAAATCCAAAGATATACGAAAAAAATTATGGGCCTCGAGTTTCTTTAACTTGACCTGCCTCGTGTCCTTCAACAATTCGCGCTATATAATGATATTTATTTCTGAGGCGCGGAATCTCTTTAATATGTTCTTTATGCTCCACTTTCGGAGTTTGACTGCGCACTTTTCCCGCTTTCGTTAAAC
>CAYGYC010000493.1:0-3210 GCA_964353755.1 uncultured archaeon
CCCAAAAGTAAAAGATTTAAGGGTAAAAGAATTTCGGACTTTAATTTCAGAAATTGTTAAAGAAACACTTGAAGACATAATTGAAGATTTTTCAGCCCTTACAAGCGAGCAATTTATTAAATCCATTGAAGAAGCGAGAGCAGATTATAAGGAAGGGAAGTTCAAAAAATTAGAGGAAATTCTTGATGCGTGATATCCTATTAACTCGAAGGGCATTAAAGGATTTAAATAATATTTAAAGGGAAACACAGAATAGAATTCTCACTAGACTTCGAGTATATGATGAAGATCTTTTAATGAATAAAATTTTAGACAAAATTAAATATTATTGATTATTATATGAATTTAAGACAATTTTACGCATTTTTGAAATACAAAACAAATTTTTTCAGATGCTAAAAAGATAGATAAATAATTATTTTAGGAAGAAGGTCAAATTTAATGAAACAACAGGAATTTTTTAATTCCTCAAACAAAGAAATTGAAGATTCAAAACACAGAATTTTAAGCTTAAAAGATAATTGGGATGGAGAAGGAAGTAAAGGGTATAAAAAGGAAACATGGAATCAAAGTATCAATTTTTTAAGACAATTAACCAAGGAGATAGAAGCCTGACAACCGAAGTTAGAGTAAAACTCTCTAGAATTTCTCATTAGATTTTAAAACCAATAAAATAAATATACATATTCTATGGTTTTTTGAAAATCAGTTAAATAATTTTTTCGAGTTTCACGGGAATTCCATCGAGTAATACCATTCCTGCAAATGATTCTAGATTTTTCCAATTATCATCGGTAATTAAATTGACATTAACCCCGCGTTTTTCTTTGGCGAGTTCTGGAACGGTTTGAATCGTGCGTCCCCAGCCGTGAGGAATCCAAACCACGCCGGACATCAAATAGGGAGTTGTCAATACCGGGATTTCAATTGAAGAAATTGGACTTCGCACGCGTATAACTTGATAATCTTCAATCCCCAATGTCTTGGCATCTTCAGAATTTAAATAACAATAATTGGTCTCACCCTTAGCGTGTAACCAGCTATTTATTGTCGAAATATCCCTACCACTGATTAAAGAAAAAGGATAATTTTTATTTTCGACCCCTTTCCATTTTCGGAGCTTCTCAAATTCTGTAAGATAATCGGATGGGACTAAATCAATAAGTTTATCGGGAGTTTGGAGGCGCTCAGGTAATAAGGTATTATATTGGATTGTATGCGATTCATTTAACCAGATTCCTTTTTCCGATTTTAATAAGGCACGGAATTTTTTCTTATCAGCCATCGGAAGAGTGGCTTTGAAGACCTCAATTGCAGGTCCACCCAGGGTCGGTAACCCAATTTTTTCCCCTAACCGATTAAAGATTTCCCACTCGGGTTTTTGGTCGCCATCGGGCTGAACCACTGCATCCGAGTAACCAGCAAAGGGCAGGGGATTGAACGAGGATGTTGTTAGCGAGAAATCCTCCCGTTCCAAAAAGGTGGTCGTGGGGAGAAGATAATGAGCCAAAATCCCGGTATCATTCAAATAGAAATCAACAGAAACAAGTAATTCTAATTGATTAAATGCTTTTTCAAGGTGTTTAGAATTGGGGCAACTAATCAGAGGATCTCCGGCTACGATTATCATTCCTTTTATTTGGCCCTCTCCTGGAGTCAAAATTTCATCCGCCATCGTGGCGGCTGGGTAAGTCCCGAGGACACTTGGAAAATTGCCAATTCGGCTACCGGATTTCGGAGTTTCCGGCTTTTTAGCGGATCCAATGCCCCCAATTTTCGCGATCGACAACGCATCAACTAATCCATAGGAATAAAAATTACCTTTTTTATCCAAATTACCAGTAATAAAATTGAAAACATCCTTTGCCCAAGATAGTAAGGTTGCAAAAGAGCCGCGATCGGTTCCCGCTCGTCCATAGACCGAAGCGCCTCCTTTTTTAGAAGCTGCTAAAAAGTCGTTTACTATTTCAACGATAGTCCGCTCCGGAATGCCTGTGATTTTCCCAATCTTATTTAGATCTCCTCCAAACTCTTTGGCAATTTTCCGTAATTCCTCAATGCCTTTAGAATATTGTTCAATAAATGCCACGTCTTCTAAATTATTTTCTAAGACGTAATTAATCATTCCAAATAAAAGGTAGATATCCGTATTAGGACGAATAAAGTAATGAACCCCTACACTTTTAGCGGCCTCTGTTTTTCGCGGGTTGATCCACACAATTTTACACCCTCTTTTTTGCATTTCTTGTAAGCGTTGTAACGGGCGTGGAAAAACAACAAAACTAAAATGAGACGCCAGGGGGTTCGTTCCGAGGGCTAACAGATAATCGATCTGATCAAAATCTGGCACGATAATGATCAACGGTGATCCATAAAATCGCTTTGAATGGGCAAATTTATTATTGCAATCCTGTGATCCTGCGGAATACATATTACGGGCGCCTAAAATCCGCATGAATCCTGCAGAGTACAGTGTTGATGCATAAGAAAATGCAATTGGATTGCCTAAATATAGTCCAATGGAGCTTGGTCCATATCTCTTTTTCAATTCCACTAATTTGGACGCAATTTCTTCTATGGCCAGGTCCCAAGAAACCTTTTCAAACTGCCCCGCGGTGCGCTTTAAAGGGGATTTAATTCGTTTAGGGTCATTTTGCACATTAAGCATTTCTCGACCTTTTATACAGGAATATCCCTTTGAAACCGGGTGATCTTTATCGGAATAATATTTAATTATTCGGTTATTCTCTATTTCGGCAATGAACCCACATTGGGCTTCACAAATTCGACAATAGGTAAATTTCTTTTCCATCATATCACTTCAGGACCCAATTCAACCTTCGAGATACTAACATGAAGTGTTTATAGTAATTTAAATTTCGTCTCAGAGATTTTTTAGCATTCCTCTAATTTTATTGACAAAATTTTTATAGAATAACTACGAGTTTGTTTTGATTTTACTCGCAGTAGGAATTTATAGAATCAAAAAGGAATAATTGGAACACGCTCATTATATTGGCGAATTTGATATGTCTGCTGAAAATTGGTATGCACTCTTTATGCTAGCGAATTTAGGGGCGGAAGTTATTGAAATTTCATCAATAGATTTTGCTACGAAAATCAGTACATCGCAGCAAACGGCCTCGCGCAGGTTAAAGGAGTTAGAAAAAGTGGGGTGGATTACCAGAGTAATTTCCCATAAAGGACAAT
>CAYGYC010000494.1:0-1748 GCA_964353755.1 uncultured archaeon
TGAACATATATTGTAAAATGTGTCATTCTGAACAAGTACAAAACTGGAAAATTATCATAACTCCTACAAAAATACCAATAATACTAATAAGATCTTGAAAGTTCGGAAACCATACAAAGAGAGAATTTAACAAAAATAGAGTTAAAACGAATGGGGTTGCAACAATGAAGAGTGAGACATAATCATCTACAAATGGCAGAAAAATTAATATTAATATCCAAATACTTAAGATTAAAATAAACAGAATTAGAAAAATCTTTTACCCTCCAACAAAAAATTTGAGGATTATTTAATTAAAATACAAAATTGTAAAGTAATCCTCTCCAATGATCTCTTAATGAATATTCGGCTGTTTTTGTAATTGAAGAGAGAAGTTGTTGAGTTAAAAGTGGACGATGTTTCCAAATTTTAGCGAGTTTTTGGTCTGCAGCATAAACCGTAGCCGCTGCAAGGATATAGGGATTCCGACCTCCCCGATCTTCATTGGATATTAATTTGAGTATCCGATAACTTTCGTCTTGCAAGGATTTTTCATAAACGAATTCAGGCTTTTTAAATTTTGCTAATCGATCTTTTATTTCAGGACTTGCAATGATATTATTGATAATTTTAGAAAGATAATCTTCACTTTTGGTGGATTTATGACTTTGAAAATAAGTTTTGAATTTTGGTTTGATCAATAAGGCGGTTCGTATAATACTTTTTGTTGTAACGCGATGATTTAAGATTTTAAATGCATTGGCAATTTCTTTTATCGTCAAGGGTGTGGTTTCTTTTAATTCTTTTACTGCGAGATAAAGACATACTGCAATTAAATTTAAATGATTGTAAAAATCTCCTTTTTCTAATGTTTTAATAAATTTCTGATAGAAATAAGCAGCTCTGTTTTTAATATTTACACTTAAAGGTTCTAGTATAGAACAAACCCTATTAAAAATCATGAGGGTCCTATAATCGGTCTCCTTATTTTCAATACGAGCACGGAGGTCATATTTATATTTTAACCTTTTAAAAAGTGCTTGCTTTTTGCTATCAAGAGGAATTCCATTCTTATCTTGGAAGTAGGAGGAAAATTGATACCCCATGTACGAGCCTAAACCATCGACGAGATTAAGACGGTCACCCAATGCGACGAAATGGCGTCCAGAACTATTTGAATCTTCCGTATTATTCAGATTAATTTTATAGGAGGGCGGAACAAATTGTTTTGAAAGAACTAATCCACATTTAACACAAATATATTCGCCTCTAAAAGAATCTAATATTGTTTCGTGATCACAATTTAAACATTCTACTAATTGATTCTCAGCTTTTGTCAAAATACAAACCCCAGAGAATTTGATAAATAAGTAAAATCAAAAAAAGTTTTTATTCTTTCGATTCGATTTAATATCATCTATAATTAATAAGATAAGTCCAAACTAATTATTAATTCTTCGAAAGGTATTACTTGCTCTTGGAGATAGAAGGAGTTGACTGAAACTATCTAAATAATCAAACTTCATAAGTTTTATATTTCGAAGAATAAGTAGTTAAAAAAACCTTTTATTAGAAAAAATCGAGATAATAAGATTAGCAGTTATTTTACAGTGGATAAAATATAGGGTTTCTAAGTATAATTACTTAATCACTAAATATTACTATAAAATGTATCACATTATTGAAAATAGACCGGTGATTCTTAATTGGAAGAAATAATGTGGGTTGAAAAATACCGTCCTAGAACTTTAAATGATGTTGTAAATCAG
>CAYGYC010000494.1:1758-3197 GCA_964353755.1 uncultured archaeon
AAAGAAATAGTATCTCGTTTAAAAGTTTTTATCCAAGAAAAATCGATGCCACATCTTATTTTCAGTGGTCCTCCTGGGACCGGAAAAACAACGTCCGCTCTAGCATTGGCGCATGATTTATTTGGACAATCGTATAAGCAGAATGTGAAAGAACTCAATGCCTCTGATGAAAGAGGTATTAAAGTGGTCAGGACTTTAATCAAAAGTTTTGCTCATTATATGGGAACTGAAGACGCACCTTTCAAAATATTAATATTAGATGAAGCTGATAATATGAC
Organism: uncultured archaeon; assembly: GCA_964353755.1. Taxonomy (GTDB): domain Archaea; phylum Asgardarchaeota; class Lokiarchaeia; order Helarchaeales; family HEL-GB-A; genus CAYGYC01. Next base: position 2,037 of record CAYGYC010000494.1, read on the forward strand.
ATCTGATGCACAACAGGCTCTCCGAAGAACTATGGAATCGACCTCAAGAAATTGCCGGTTCATATTAATTTGTAATTATTCCTCGAAAATTATTGATCCTATTCAATCTAGATGCAGTATTTTTCGGTTTTCACCTTTAAAAAGTGAAGATATATTGGAACAACTGGGAAAAATTAGTAAAAAAGAAAAAATAAACTTGAAAGAGGATGGAAAACAAGCGATTTTATATAATTGTGGAGGAGATATGAGACGATCAATAAATATTCTTCAAACAGCAGCGGCATTAAAGGAAGAAATTGATGCTGATACCGTTTATAAGGTTACTGGAAAAGCACGTCCTGAAGAAATTCGGAAATTACTAAATACAGCTTTAAACGGTAAATTTCTTGAAGCAATTCAGGGAGTAGAGATATTATTAAATAACTATGGTTTATCAGGAATCGATATAATAGAACAGATTCACCGTGAGATTATAAAATTAGAATCCATTCCTGAAACAAGAAAAATTAGGTTAATTGAAGAGACCGGTGAGATAAATTTCAGATTGATCGAAGGCGCAGATGAAAAAATCCAGTTGTATGCTCTTATGGCTAAGATGACAAAAATAGGACAGGAAACCTTCTAATTACTTATAAAAATCGGTAATTCTCTACAAAATTCCAAAATTTATAATAATTTTCAATCTGTCCCTTTCGGGAAAGACCAGCCCTAAGGTTATCAGGCTGTGCGTTCGTCACCGAATTCAGCCCATTCTTCACCAATAATACTTTTCGCATTATCTCCGAAGGTCTGAAGGACGTTATCCCGCTGTGCTGGAAGAAGTCATGGATTCGCGCCCAATTATAATAGGCACTACTCTTTTTCAAACGGGGCTTGATGCGATCCCCGACTTGTGAGAGCAGCCACTTATAATCGGCTGGAAGGGATTCCTCGAATCCCAGACCTCTTCGAGCTATCACATAACTGGCCAAGTAATGGACCGATAAGTTATATGACCGTGTATATTTTAACTGCCCGATAATCGAGGTATAATAGGGGGGCACCTTGATTAGCTGAATGCCTTTCTTGATACACTTGCGTTCCAATAGATCTAGTATAGATTTCTTAAAAGCTGATAATTTACGGTTCAACTTCTTATTATAGGAGAAGAATTGCGTAAAT
>CAYGYC010000495.1:0-3177 GCA_964353755.1 uncultured archaeon
AGAACATTAGATGATCTCTTAGTAGTCATAAAACGGAAGTATATAGAGTTAAAGGGAAGCCCGGCACCTAATCCTCCTCAAGCTTCCATTAATATTACTAATTTGCCACCCTATTCGCCACCGCCTTTCCCGTACACAACTTCCACAACTCCACCAGTTGAACTTGAACCCTCGTATGCAAACGGGAATATTGTAAGATGTAACCAATGTGGGGAACTATTAGACCTCAGCGAAAATATTCTCTTCTGCCATAATTGTGGAAGCTCATTGAGATAACCTATTTTCTTTTTATTTTTTCAAAAATCAGATATCTGGAACAGCCGGAATAATTTTCGTCTTAAAATATCAATAAGATCATATGAAATACCGATTCGAGCATATGGGATTTCTGGATTTACCATAAACAATAGGTTTTTGAACAATTAATCGAATTTTGTAGTTACCTAACTGAAATTCAAACTATAAGGGATAGATATGAATTTAAAGAAGATTCTCCTAATCGGTGCGATAGTATTAATGATTGCGGGTCCAATCATTTCTTATACTTCAACTTTCCAGGGAGTTACCTTGATAAATGACAACTTCACATCTTTTGATGGCACTAAAATAACAGGGACTGTGATTCTACCGAAAGGGTATCAACCCACGGATAAAGCGCCCTTAATCGTATTCATGCATGGCTATACGGCATCTAAAGAGTTCTTTTACCCGCTTGCTACGGAATTTGCCCGCCATGGGTATGTCTGCTATTCTTTTAATGCGCGGGGGCACCAGACCTCTGGTAATGAGAGTTCGGTCGCGCTTAATGAAGTGAAAGATTTTCAAGAAGCCATCACCCATATGCTTGCGAAGAATGCTACCTATGGAATCAATGTATCGCAAGTTGGTATCATTGGCCATTCACACGGAGCGATGACGGCAACCATTGTCGGAGGGATTGATGCGCGGGTCAGAGCAACCATTCCCATTTCTACTGGGGCTAATGTTTCGACTTTATTTAATAAATTCGGATTAAGTAATAGTATCTCAATATTGGCCTCGCTCATGAACATAGGCATTAATTTCTCGGATCCGAATGAACTGTGGAGACGTTCTCCCATTAAATATGTCAATGAGTCCTATCCTTCCAATCTCCTCCTCATAAATGGGGACTTGGATGAGGCGTTCAGCATCCAAGAGAATAAAGAAATTCTGGCAAAGGCAATATGGAATGATTCTGCCAGGGCGAATGAAGTAAACCCGGGACAGATTTACGTTAATTCGAGCGGTCTACGAAAACTTGTGGTAGAGTCCACAGTGGAACATTTAATGGAATGTTTCATGCCCCAGACTTTTAATGAAACCATAACTTGGATGGACTTGACCTTCTATGGCGGACTTCGGGCGCCTGTTGATACCACTCCACTCATGGTAATGTTTTTCGGGATTGCACTCACCCTGATCGGCGGGCTTGTTGGATTCTTCGTTTTCACTTCGTATTTAGCGAAATGGCTCCAAAAAAATGTAGATAAACCCATTACCACGATACAAAACATTTCGACCAAACAAAAGCTTCTTCAATTCGCGATTTATTTCGGGTTATTTGCGGGCATTAATGCTTTAGTTCCATTAATTATCTTGAATATCCCAGGACTTCACTCATGGATACCCATTTTGCTGGTAGATCTGCTCGGCGTTATCTTTATTTTCGTTGCGCTTTTATCCGCCCCACTTCTAGTACTTCTTCTATGGTATGAGAAAAAGACCTTTAAGACCACCTTGGCAGATTACGGATTGAGCAAGCAAGGTCTAGGACAATCTACCCTATTAGGGGTGATTTTGGGATTCTTTTTCGTTGGGATAGTTTCTCTTGCGGTTTCAGATTTCCTCTTAAAACTCGTTCCAGGGTGTTTCGTTAACTTTCTTTTAGTATTCGCTACATTTCTCCCCTATATATTCGTAACGGATCTATGGGGACGCGGACTCATCCAAATGAAATTATCCAACTTTGGGAAATATGTTGAACTCTTTGGATCAGCCATTCTCATCGGGTTATTCCAAGGAATTGGTGTTTTTGCCTTATTACTCGTGGCTTCGCCTATCCTAGGGTTTCCTAGCAGCATAGTTATCAATGAAAACTTTCCAGCTCTTAATCTAGCGTTCATTGGATTCATTGGATTTACAGCATTATATATAGGCTTATCTATTTTTGCGTCTTGGCTATTTCAACGATGTCGCAATATTTTAGGAACAACGCTCCTTATCACCATCGTTCTTAGCTGGTTGCTTACTGCCTGGCTTCCTCGCCTTATATAAATTCTCTCTTTTTTTTATTTAGAAATTATTTAAGTATTATATTCTCCTTTATGTAGTCAAGGATCTTTGATATTTAAAGAAGATATTTTAAAGTCAGCCCGAACCGACTATTTCCCTTTTGAAGATCTTCGTAATAAATTTAACAGACCGGATTATAGTCCAGATTCCCTTTTTTTCTTATACGACAAACAAATGAGAATCTTTTTATACCTAGAACTACTTTGTTTTCGCAAATAGAAAAATGTTTAAGGCTAAGGATTGGACTTAGAAGTTTTTTCTATATTTTTTAAGTAGAAAAGTGTTTTTTAAGCCGATAGATTGGCACTTAGGAGTTTTTTCTATTTTTGAGTAATTTGAGAAAAGATGAATTGAAATGAGTCAATCCGAAGAGTATAAACATACCGAAGAGTATAAACATGTTGAAGATTTAAGACCAGGTCTTAAAAATATTAATGTAAAAATTCGATGCGGAACCAAGAATGAAGAAAGAGAAGTAATTAGCAAAAATACAGGCGACACATTGAGGGTAACTGAAATCGTAGTTGGTGATGATACGGGGTGCATTCTACTGACCCTCTGGAATGATGACATCGATAAAGCACAATTAGACCATATTTACGATTTAAAAAATACCTATACTACAATTTTTAGAGGCTCTTTACGGCTTAATATCGGAAAATTTGGGTCTATGGAAGAAGTCGAGGGCGATACTCCTGCGAAAATCAATGAAGAAAACAATCTTTCAAGTAAAGTCTATGAGGAACGCCAAAAATTTCGCTCTAGCTATGGTAGCGGTGGCGGCGATGGTTATTATGGCGGCGGTGGCGGCGGTGGCGGCGGGGGCGGCGGTGGTGGCGGCGGTGGTGGCGGCGGCGGCAGACG
>CAYGYC010000496.1:0-3174 GCA_964353755.1 uncultured archaeon
AGTTTCTATTTGCATCGGCATGATCCATGGTCCTCAGGTTCTGATATTGGATGAACCCACCACCGGATTAGATGTCCATCTCCGAATTGAGGTCCTTAATTATCTGAAAATTCTTAATAAGACTTTGAATATCTCCATTGTCATTGTTTCTCATGATTTGGAGGTTGCCGATTACGTCGATAGGCTAGCCATTCTGGATCATGGAAAAGTTATCGAATTCTCCACGCCTCAGAATCTTCGTGACATGTTCTTCCCGAGTAAAGGTCGGGCCATCCTGATGACCTTCAAAGTAATCACTAAAGAGCTATTAGCGGTATTAAAGAATATAGAAATGGTTCAGAATGTGTTAAAAGTAGGTCGTAATGCTGTCAAGATTTTTAGCACGGGCATTCCTGACAATTTAAATGATCTCATTGAGGCCATCTATGCCAAAAACATTGAATTCCAAAGCTTTTCCATCGATCAAGCCACCTTCCATGATTATTTCCGCCTCCGCTTGGGAAAAGCCAATCAATGACCATTACTGGAAAGCAAACTTTTTTATTCTTCAGAAGATAATTTTTATCTATGCAGCTGCCTTCACTTGTTAATTCACTTATCAATGAGGAAGAAGACCTTCAAATACGATTCCAAGATAAACTCTCACTCGTATTTATGATAATAGGGGCTGTATTTTTAGGAATGATTGCATTTGCCGTCGTATTTAATATATTTCAATTCGATCAGATGGAATTTGAAACTCCTTTCTAATATCTCACAGAGGTTGCGTTACTAGTTCTTCGCCATCAATAATTAATTGAATTCTATACCTAATTTTTGTATCCCATACCGGAATTTTTTCTGTAAAGTCAAAAGGTGTTAGGACCATCAATGCTATTCCTCCAGAATGCTCTGCTTTCATATCTATTTGGATGATATCACCTAGAATTTTATGTGAATGCTGTTTGATTTTCCAGCCGCTGTTCCTAAACAACCCGGTCACTTTCACAGCCAACTGATTTGTATCTTTCCAATCCTTCTTATTTAAAATTTCCATTTTAACCTCGAGCGGGCTTGCTTTCTTTTGCATAGTGCTACCTTGTTCCTTTTTCAGCTTAATAAATTATAAATACCCCGATTATAAAATCTGATGATATGAGTTATTTTGGAGTGCTTATTTGTTTTTTTATTGTATTTTGCCTTATAGTCTGTATTTTCTTAATCTTGAACACCTCCGAGACATATGTGACACTTACTTCAACTTGGGGGGTTGTTTTAGGGCTTGCGTTACTTGCAAAAATTCCAATCCGGCTTCTGCGTAGAATTTCACCTCCTTCTTATCGGATTATTTGGGCAATAGAAAAAAATCCGCCGGATTGGCTTCCCGAAAAGGTTATAGAAGCCAAAAATCGGATAACCTGGGAAGATCGGGCTCGATTTTGGTATTTAATTTTAAGTTATGGCACGAAATCGGCCCATAAAATTGTAGGCCCACAATTTTTACCCCATTTAATGGGACAAATTGTTAGGGGCATCTTCCAGCGTATTAAAGGCATCATCCTGAATATTGATCGCTCTGCAAAGTTATTCGCTCGAAACCCAATTGTCTCGTACCTACACTTCGCGGGTTCCCTCTCTGCCGGAGCCTTAAACTGGATTTTCGAAACCCGCTATCGCGAAAAATTTGTAGAAGCAACAGAAGATGCCGCTCGAAAATTCGGACATCATGAAGCACTGCGGCTGAAGAGCACTGGGATTTATCCCGGTAATAGTGTGAAAACATTAATGTCTATGATTATGTACATCTATGTGGTCTATGGGCTTGTGAGCTGGATGCGTTATTGCTATCCCCATATTGAACCCATTGTCGAAGCGACAGATGAATATTCTATCGTCCGGTTTTGTCAAGGTCCCTATCAATGCCCCCATCGCGGCTTGAAATATCCCCACTTTTGTGATGCCTTTGTCACCTGGGAAGCTGCCCTTGCCGAAACTATTAACCCCGATCTTACAGCCATTGCGTCCAAAAAATCTGCTGCCGGAGATGAGGGCTGTGAGGTCACTGTTTTTTTCAAAAAGAAATAAGTAACACAAGTAAAATAAAATATAATTAGGCCTTTGGCGGTCCTTGTTTTTCCATTATTTGATCTTTATGCAGTTCTAATTCCATCACGCGAAATTTTTCTTTAAATCCAATCCGTTCATATAATTTTATCGCACCGGCTGCATCTTTCCTTACATTTATCCGAACCGAACCTACCCCCCGCCGCCCTAAATACATTACTGCACTTTGGACCAATAATTCTCCAACGCCCTGTCCGCGATAATCCTCATCCACAATTACACTACTTATATACCCATAAGGCGTTTCTCCGACTCCTTGTCCGCGCCCCCGAATCTCCGCAAAACTCATCCCCACGACTTTTTCCCCTTCTATAGCCAGAAAGATCCCCTCTTGCGCACTTTTCCGCGCAAGCAGCGAAGTTTTCCACCGAAATTCGTCAAATTGCTCCCCCATCAGTCCTGTCAGTTTACGCATCAGATCCGTTGCCGCAGTATAATCCTTATCCGTATATTCCCGAATTGATATCACTTATTTTCACCTTTTTTATCCTAAGAAAAATGTCAAAGAATTATATTAATTAAATTTTTGTTGTGATTTAATTTTTGCCTTGCTTTTTTGGTTTGATTATTCGTTATAAAATTCAGATTTAAATATAATAAATTTGTATTTTTTGCCCTATCAATCATTTGCTCTGAAGCCTTATGAAGTTTTAAAGCTATTACGCATTTCGCGATTAATCTTATCCAAATATGTCAAAAAAGGAGTTGTTAAATTAAGTAATATTTGATGTTTCTATTAACTTATCTATCAATTCTTCCACTTCTACACTCATTCTGATTCAGCATGCTGGATTAATAAGTTGGGGGGGACTTTAAATAGGGTTTTTCACCAAAACGTATAGATAGTTATTGAAAAAATAGATATATCTAAACTAAAGGGTAGAAGAATAAAATGACGGTTGGAGTGACGGAACTTGCTTTTTTCATTTCTAGCGCGATCATGTTCGCAGTTGTTATTCCTACCTTGTACAAATTGTATAAAAAGTCAGCCATAAGTCGAGGGCGCAAGATTGGGTATGCCATCATCTTTCCCAGTCTTACCATTCTGGGGGGTCTTAGCATTTTTGTTTT
>CAYGYC010000497.1:0-3173 GCA_964353755.1 uncultured archaeon
TGGCTAGAGGATGGCGTACACCGTGTAGCCGACCCAGTTGGGCGCGATCTTGCCCATGCCCACCGCCACGGTCCGGTTCAGCCAGCCGTACTTCTCCGACCCGGTCTCGAAGCACGGGGCCGTCCGAAAGTAGTACTCGGAGGGGTCGGGAGCCTCGCCCCGGAGGATGCGCTGCGCGACTTCAGGCGGGCCGTGCAGGATGCCTCGGTAGTACACATAGATGATGTGGCCGTCGTCGGTGCGCAGAGTGGCCCGGACATCAAGCTCGCCCGCCCCGTCGGGCCGGATCAGCAGCCAATCGCCTCCCCCGGGGAGCACCTTGCCCTTGAGCTTCGGGCCCTCGAAGGTGCCGCCCTTCACCTGGTAGATCCGCCGTGCCCCGTGGGGCGTTGCCCCCACCTCCAGCGGCTCCTCCAGGTCCACGCTTAGCTCGCCCAGAAGCTCACTCTTAAGCTCTGCCATTCGTTACCCCTTCCTTTGCCGTCGCCTGGGCGTCGCTACCGGTGCCTCCCAGGACCAGCAGGATCGTACTGCAAAGTGTCAACGGCCTGGACCCCCTCTCTAGGTAGAGCCGTCATTCAGAGTCCACCCAGCGCACGCAGCGCTGGATAGAGGAAGGCCAGGCTTGAGCCTGGCCTTCCTCGTGTTAGTCGACGCCCCCCGGCGCCTTACCCGCTGCAGCTCAGCCCCACCTGGGCCAGCACGGCGAGCACGTCCGACATGGTGACGGCGGTGTCGGGTGGGCCGGCGTCCCACGGCGGGTTAGGCTCGGCGCTGGGCGAGCGGTCGTAGCAGAGCCCCTCCTTGTCTGCGATGGTGTCTGCATTCCAGTCGCAGGAGCCCTTGACGCTGTCGTAGGCTACGCCGTTGGGGTTGAGCGCACCGCCGTCGCCGTCATGGGCCCCGACGTAGAAGAGCACCGCCAGCACGTCTGACATCGTGACGGCCTGGTTCTTGGGGCCGTTGGCCGTCATGTCCGGGTTGGCGGACACCGGCACATCGTAGAAGTCGTACCAGACGAAGGGGCTGAAGCCCAGGCCCAGCTCCCTGGCGTTGGGGCAGCCGTCGGCGTCTGGGTCGGCGTTCGGGTTCAGACAGGTGATAGTAGCGTCCGCGAGGTCGGTGGGCACGATGACGCCTCCTTGCCCTAGGGTGGTGCTGCCGAAGTTGGGGTCCTCAACCAGGGTCACCAGGTGGAGGGGGCTAGCACCAGCGCCTCTGCAATCGAACCGCACGACGGCCACCTGGCCCATGGCAGTAGTCGTGCCCCCAGGGAGACCTGTACCCAAGACCACCGAGTCGTACGCGGTGTCGCCGTCTCTATCGCTCTGCCCGGGGGGGCACGAGTCAAGTGTCGCGCCGCCGAGGCCCGTGTACGTAACGCAGTCCTTGGTGGTGTCGCCGTCAGAGTCAAAGGAGGGTACCCACTCCAGCACGCTGGGGTTGTACTGAAGTGTGGCTTGCCAGCCCTGCCAGTCCGCGAGTCCCCATGTGACGTTGATACCCACATCGAATTCCTGCATTGCCAGGCGAACAGCGGTTGTGTCCACTTGCTCCGTGTTCGCATTGGCGTCCACGCCCATGGCGTCGCCAACGGGCGTCGGGGTGGCTGTGGCCGTGGGCGTTGGCGTCGAGGTGGCGGTGGGTGTATCAGTCGGCGTCGCTGTGGCGGTCCCGGTCGGCGTGGGTGTGGGCGTGACGGGCGGGTTCGCCGGGTCAAACTCGTATGCCCCGATATCACAGGCGGCGGTGCCATCTTCGTCACCATCAAGCGGGCGGGCCACACCGCGCTGGTCGGTTATCGGGCAGCCCGTGTTGTCGCCAGCGTCAATAGCTGGGCTTCCGGCATAGAGGGCGTGCGTGAAAGTGGGGCCACCGTTGTCCTCCAATTGGCGGAGGAGAGGGTCGGTGTTGATGAGGTCGCCTGGGCCTGCAAACCCGCAGGAGTTCTCGCTTTCCAGGTTGTGGCCGTTGGAGGTAACGGGTGTGGTGCCGCCACAGTTCTCGCCAGAGGAGTTGTTGGCGACAATCGTGTTCATGAGCGTGGCGGTGCCGCCGTTGCTTATGCCGCCCTCATCAGCCGCGCCGTTGTTGGTCACAGTGACGTTCTCAAGGGACACCACACCGCTGTTGCGGATACCCCCGCCTTTGTTGACCGCTGTATTCCCGCTGATGGTGATATTGGTGAGGGTCATCGCCAGCGAACTGATGGTGAGGATACCGCCGCCGTTTTCACCCGAAGTGTTGCCACTGACAGTGCTGTTCGCGGCCGTGAGCGAGCCTAGGGAGAAGATGTAGATGCCCCCGCCTGAGAGCCCCGCCGAGTTGTCGCTGACAGTGGAGTCGGTCAAGGTCAGCGAGGAGTTGCGCTGGATGAAAATGCCGCCGCCGTACCCTGAGGCGGTATTGCCGGCCACGGTGGAGTTGGTCAGGTGCATCGTGGAATACCAGCCGTATATGCCGCCACCGTCGCCCTCCCTGGTGTTGTTGGCGATGCCGCTGTCGGTCGCTGTCATCGTGCTACCTGCGTCGACGAAGACACCACCAAGGCCTAGGTTGTTGCTGATCTCGCTGTCAGTTGCGGTCAGCGTCCCCGAGGCAAGGCGGATGCCACCAGAATTGCCAGTGACGCTGCTGCTGGTGAGCGTCAGGCTGTTCCCATCTCCTGCGCTGTCAATGGCCCAGGAGCCCGTATTCCCATCGACTTCGCTATTGATGAGTACCAGAGTGCCCAGGTTGCGAATAGCGCCGGCCGAATTCCGGCTGACGGTGCAATCGGTGAGCGTCAAAGCGCCCTGGTTATCGATGCCGCCCTGGTCTGCCGCAACCCCGTTCTGAACCGTTGCGCCAGAGATACTGACGGTTGAGCCGGTGCCAACCGACAGCACCTTGTGTTGCCCGGCGCCATCGATGACGGTGGTAGCAGCGCCAGCGCCCACGATCGTCAACTCGCCCGTGATGGCAAGAGGGCCGGGCGAAGGGACGTAGGTCCCCGCGGGCAGGACGATGGTGTTAGCGCCGAGTAGAGCGTTGCTTTCCTCTACTGCGGCGCGGAGGGTGCAATCGGCGCCGGCTGTCGCGCATCGGCCGTCGCCCGGGGTTGCGTCCGGCCCGTCTAGAGTGGTGCTCACGATGAAAGAAGCAGGCGTTGGCGTGGCTGCGGGTGTGTTCGT
>CAYGYC010000498.1:0-3171 GCA_964353755.1 uncultured archaeon
ATATTATCCATTATTCGGGGCATGGATATCTGGATCCAGTTTTACCACTTCGAAGTGGACTTATTTTAACGGATTCCCGTTTAACCGCACTCGAAATAGCGCATTTGAAACTTTGGACTAATCCCCTCGTCTTTACCAATGCGTGTCTGAGTGCCGCCCTCGGAACTGCCTTCCTACACGCGGGAGCTTGCTTTTTTGTTTCGCCCCTCTGGTCAGTTTCCGATTTTGGCGCATTAGAATATGCTTATACCTTTTACTCGTCTGTCTTAAATGGATGGAGCTTAGGAGATGCCCAACGAATTGCCAAGATTTTTAACTCCAATTTGATGCGTAAAAGCAAAGAATTTGCCAGCGATTTCACCTGGCTGGCATATAATTGCTTCGGAGATCCTTCCTATTCCTTACTATCTATCAAACCCTGGGAGAAACACGTGTTCGGCGAAATCGTTTATGCCGCGCAGTTTGTTAAACAGAAAAGTGCTCAATGCGCACGAAACCAGGTCATTAAACCGCTCTTTGGCAAAATTTTAAATCAAATCAAACTTCTGGCAAAGGAAACCGGCGATTCCGCTTTCAAACCCATTTTAAAACCACTTGAAGATATAGTTAAATTAGTAAATGAGGCAAAAGAGGACACTTGGGCAAAAATAATGAAAACCATCCAAGGAAAAATTGAAGAACTTGATGAGTTAGGCAAAAAAATCGACAATCTTAATATTCAAGACCGCGTACGCCAGCTTATTGGCATGGTCGATAGGGCATCAATAGTCATATAAACCCCACGGGCATTTTACTCTAAATTTTTTATTTTCAGTCTTTTTTTACATTGAATCTAAACGATCAATGTAATTGGAGCCCGTTTAGGAAATTTTGGACTTTATATACTGTTATTTAACATAATAATCGCAAGTTCAGTTTCTAGTGGGCTTTCCGAATATGCCAGTTCACAGTATTTTCTTATTGGATAATGATGGGACCTCCTTGATTGATATAGCAATGGGAAGGTTGAGGATGGATGAGAAGCTCGCTTCAGGTTTTTTTGCTGCCTTAGTTCATTTTGCTAAAGAACTCACAAAAACAGATAAGGAAATAATAACAGATATGGGTTTATTGAATGTTCGATTGTATTTTATCTATGATTCTCCCATTATCGGCGTGATTGTTGTTGATCCAGATGATCAGAAGGAAGAAGTAATAGCTGTTATGAAAAATATCGTGCATGAATTCAAATCCAAATATGATTTGAGCAAGTGGGATCATAATACCTATCCTTTCGAGAAGTTTCGCGACTATATGAAAACGCAAATAAAACCATATCATGAGAAAATAAAAGAGAAATTATTTCGCACCTCTTTACAAATCTTTAATAAATATAAGAATTTTGCAATAGATGCGGAATGGGATCAGCAGATTAGTCGATTTCAATTTGAATTTGACCCGCGTCTCATGACCGTAATTGGCACGGTATTCGATTTTATGGGTTCCAAAATCCTGCGGGAAACAAACGGAAAAAGTGTAACATACAAAGCGGACAATTCATTAATCATCACAGATACCAATCTCAACATCTGGAATCCGGATTTGTTTCAAGTATACAAGGACGCCTTAAAAGTTCTGCAGGAAATTGAAGCGGATTTTGCCATAAAGTATGCGCGATGATAAAAATAAAATTCAATTGCTCCTTGAATTTACCGAACTTTTATAATCCCATTGCGCCTCTTTCCATTTTAGAATTTTAGGTTTTTTAACTCAATTAAATTATCGAATCCATCTATTTTTTCTAAGAGGAAAAGAGAACTAGCGATCTCGCCAATTTGGCTCTTACTATGGGCATCAGATCCAATAGTAAATTTGATTCCATTGTTTTTTAGTAGTTTGATCCTTTGAATTGCCGCTTCATCGGAATAATTGAGATATCGCGAATTCAATTCTAAATAGACATTATTTTCAAGTAAAAATTTGCTAAAATAATCTAAATTTGCCATTTTAAAATAGGAATTATGTGCTAACGCAACTATGGCCCTGAATTTTAACTCGTGAAGGAGTCCCGCTATATTTTGTAAGAGCACTATGGAATCTGCATATTCAAACAGAATAAGGTCAAAGGTTCCGAATGGAATTCTTTTTATATCATTCCAACTGGAATCCATATCAATTTCTAGTCCAATTAAACACTTGTATTGGGCGGATTCTCTTTCTTTTTTGATTTCAGCCTGATATGCATTAAAGTTTTTAAAATTAACCGTACTTACAATAGATTGCTTCCAGGAGGTGGTAAAGTGATCGGTTATAGCGAGGCACGCCAGCTTTTTTTCTCGGGCGGTTTGGATCGCTTCGTGAACTGTCATATTCCCGTCTGAGAAGAAGGTATGCACGTGAAGATCCATCTTTTCCATTTCGATTCATCTTAGATATAGAAAAAGAATTAATTTATAAGTAATAAGTATATTCATCTATCAACGAACTCGCAATATCCTATCCGCTATCTTCTTCAACGCCATCTTACTGGCACTATTCATTTCTGGAAAACTGTTTTTGACCTACTAAGTTTAAATAAAATGAATCTTTAATTAAATATCAAGGATTCTTAATCTCATTTTATAAATAAGTTAAGAAGGATACATGAAGTGATGAGTAAACCATTGGATGAGAAACGGGTTCGAGAACTAATAGAAGAAGAAGTAGAAAAGAAAATTGCAAAATATCAACCAAAGGAACCACTTACAAAAGAGGAATTTTTGAAAGCGTTAGAATTAATAGAAAAACGGTTCGATGAATCAGATAAACGCTTTGAAAAACTCCTTGAGGGACAATTGCTTCTTAAAGTGTCCATTGATTCATTAGGGCAAAGATCAGGAGTTCGTTTAGAAAAAACTATCCTTAAATTAATGCAAAAAGTTCTTGAAAAACGGAATATAGATATCAATAAAATTGAATGGATTGAATTAGTTGATGAGAAAGGAGAAGTCTTTACAAAGAATTACAGGACAGACATCGATGTACTAATCCGTAATGGTTTGCATTTCTTAATGGAAATAAAATATCGGGCCGATAATAGAGATATATACCATTTTTTAAGAACTGCTGAATTATATACTAGAAAATATCGGAAACCAAATAAATTATTGTTATTAACCCTTGAAATCGATCAACGGCACTTAGAATATGCAG
>CAYGYC010000499.1:0-3160 GCA_964353755.1 uncultured archaeon
CCTTGTTGTGGAATTTGAAAAACCTATAGGTCTTTCATTTATGGATTTCGCGGAATACCTAGAGAAATTATTTGGAAAAAAATAGCAGGGATTAGGGACAGGGTGATCCATCATTACTTCGGTGTAAATTATGAAATTATTTGGACTATAATTCAAGAAGAATTATCCACTTTAATTCATTATATTGACGAAATTTTAACAAAAATATCGTGAATGTTTCGAAGAAAACTTGAAAGTCAAATGAAGTACTCATGTATCACTTAATTTTTCCTAAGTTATCGAAAGCGCTTTCCTATCTTTTTATTGATAAAGACCAGAAGAGCGCCGAGTAAGAGAAAGACTGCAGCCAGAATGAAAATCCACATGATAAATATTCCGATGCCCATTGAATTCAAATCCAAGAATGGATATATATAGTTTCCAGTAAAGGTTGCACGAATCAGGGTGAAGATCAGGTAGAAAATCGGATAGGCTAACCAGAAAATGATGTATTTCCAGGGATACTCATGATACATCTCGGTTAATATCCAATCGACGATAAAGGCGATGGGGACAAGATAATGGACTATAATATTGGCGAACCCCTCAATCCCTGTGGGATGGTAATACGGGGTTAAGAGAATCGCAAATATTAGAAAAGTAATCGTAATATAAAGCGTTATTCCCCCCCGGATAACGCCACTGAAAAACCAATGACCTTTATTCCTTTCCTGAAAAATGAGGGCTACGAAGAGCCAGCTTAAGACGATTACATTTGATTGTACCGTATAGGGACTGAATATATCGGGATCAAATTCAGATAAAACCAGGAAGACTAAAATCGCACTCCAGCCAACCACTAAAATACTGAGACGAATAATACGAACAATCCACACATTCACCAGCCATTGGTTCCCAGTTGATTTTAAATTCTCTGGCGTACCCATATACAATCACTCCTAAAACGCTAATTTTTTAAGATGAAGGTTATATGAAGTAGAAGTATCACTTTTTTTTTCTGAAAAAGAACATTAGAAATAGGGAAATAACTTTATGGTTTGAATCAAATGATGGTGTATGAGGTGAGTTGATGTATGTCTGATGAAGATAAGACTGTTCGGTACGAGAAAGTTGGGAAAGTGGCGGTAATAACGTTGAATCGCCCGGAAAAGCTGAATGCATTGAATGCACAGATGCATACAGATATGAGACAAGCTCTTAAGCAAGCCAAGGAGGATCCGGAGATACGATCTATTATTTTCACGGGCGCAGGTCGTGGCTTCTGTTCCGGATCCGATGTTTCAGAGTTCGCCAGCAAGGTTTTCCCCGAAACCCTAATTACGCCCTATGATTTTATCGAGCTTCCTAAACCTATCATCGCGGCAGTGAATGGTGTGGCGGTTGGCTTCGGGATGAATGTGACCCTCAATTGCGACATTATAATTGCTTCGGAGGACGCGAGTTTTGGCGAATTTTTCATCCGGATGGGGCTCGTTCCGGATATGAACGGCAGTCTCTGGTTACCCTTAATGTTGGGACCGCACAAAGCCAAAGAGTTAATTTTTACGGGAGAGCGGATCAGCGCGCAGGAAGCCTTACGAATAGGTTTAGTTAACAAAGTGGTGCCTGCAGATCAATTGATGACCACTGCCATGCAATTGGCCAACGAATTGGCTGAACGCCCACCGTTAGCGCTACAAGCGTCCAAAAAACTGCTTCACGAAGGCTTCAGAAAGATATTTGATGAAATGCTCCAGAAAGAAGTGCAGTCCCAAGCGAAATTGTATGCCACGAAAGATCACATGGAAGCCGTTATGGCCTTTCTTCAGAAAAGAAAACCGGTTTTTAAAGGGAAATAATTTCATGCCTTCTTATTGGTTAAACCCAAGAACCTTCAAAATTGGAGCTTGCTATCTGTATATTTTTATAGGCGATTGATTGTTATATAGATATAGTTTTGTTTCAATAAAACGAAGGTGAGATGAAATGAGTGCAGGTAAAGTATTCGGCGGCCTGTTAGCCTTAATTGGTGGCGTCTTTGTGTTAATTGCAGTATTTTTGAACACTAGTGCATTTTCATCAGGTAACGAAGATCTTGTCATACAATGGATCATTAATTTAATCGTGTCTCTCTTCGCCATAATCGGTGGGATTTTAGCGATTGCGTCCAAAAGTAGTGGGGGCGCACTCGCTTTAATAGCCGGCATAATGGCCTTTCTAATGTTCCTCATTGCCTACCTTGTGAATTCCGCAGACCTCATATTTTGGTTTTATCCCTATTCAGGATTCTCTGAATTAACGGGGTGGGGTATTTTTCTCCTTACCGGTTCAGGTGTTATCTGGATAATATCCTTTGAGGGATTCCTGATCTTTCTGGGCGCCATCATCATACTGAATAGCCATGATAAATATTAGATTCAAACCATTTCCCTTTTTTTTATTTTCCTGAACTGGAAGTTGTCAGGGCAGTTCCTCAGAAAAGAAAACCGGTTTTTAGAGGTATATAATCTGTCAACCCCTCGCATGGTTCCTATTCATCTCGGAGATCATTATCTGAAGGAAAAGCGGAGCGGCATTCAGATTTAGTGGATTCGACTGAAGAGGCATTAATTTTACATTTCATCAGCGTGCTTTAACTTTAAATAGATGCACATACTTATAGTAATACATATGGTTTCAGAGATACGGAGTAAAATGAGGTGAAGTGAGGTGGCTTTTATTAATATATGGAATACCAAGGATGATGAGCCGCCTTCGATGAAAAAGGAAGCGCGAATAGAATGGGGGGTAGAGTATAATGAGCTTGAAGAGAGTGAGATTAAAATAATTAAAGTGTATACGCCCTATGACCCCCCTTTGATTCACGACTATAAGCAATTGGAATGGCGAAAGGCCCAGTATCGCCCGGAACGCCAGGATGGGAAAGTCATATATTGGGTGTTTGCCGAACGGGTTCTCAATGAGGTATTAGTGATATTAGAGCGGCACAACTACACCATTCTTAATAAAGACTTAGCGCAACGTATGAAAGAAGTGGCGACAGAAGCAAAGAAAACTTTTGCAGACTATGAATTAGATGATGGCGCTTTAAAATTAATTAATGAGATGGCACGACCTGGGACGGCACGCTGGGCAGAACGGGTGTTGCGGGAACAGTTTAATTTTCAACAGCTTATGGAAA
>CAYGYC010000500.1:0-3150 GCA_964353755.1 uncultured archaeon
GGCTATTTTATTTTCCATAATGGAAGTATCATTTGAAGCGAGAACAATTATATTATTCCATTCGCAGAAATCAGTTATCATTCGTAAATGGGTAGCGATTGGAATAAGGTCCCCGGTATTTTTAGAATTAAAATTTTTTGGGAAAAAATAGAGCGTCCCATGCATGTCCATCATTAATTTATTAGATGCGACTGCACGGATCCGCGGCCATTCAGTATACCAACCGCCTTTATGGTCATAAGTATAGCTGCCTTTAGGAAGGCGGTAGGAATACCATTTACCATTATCCAGGAGTTTGAGAATAACCGAACGGCGATCCCAGCCAATACTCCAAATTGGGCTACTATCATCAGGTGCACCGTAGATGCCACCAGGACCTGTCACATCTGTAAATTGTTTGCGCTCAATAATTTTCCATTCTTTCCCATTCCATTCTGCAAGCACTCCGCGTTCTTCCTCGGTTCTAGGCTTTTCACCTACAAGCAGTGTCTTATAAGAGTGCCTAAAGACCTTCTCTTCCCCGTTATTAGCTATAATAAATCGTCCCTGTCCCGTGTAAGCACCTTTGCCATGCCAGCCTGGAACGGGTTTCTCAAAGATTTTTTTTACCCCAAGTGTATGAACATTAACTTCGTAAATTCTTCCTTCCATATCGTAATAATAAACGAGATTGGCAGGATCAGACAGATGCCGGGCAATAGCAGTCAATCTTCCAACGAGAAACTTGATATCAATTACTCGAACATTCCCTTGTGCATCAATTACATACGGCCCAATGAATAATTGATTGGATTCGCGGTGAATTAAGCGTCCTGCATGGGTACCGCCAATACTTTCAGGCCGTATCTCCTGGTCCAGGGTTTGATTTATGGTGTAGAGTTTATCTGGACTACCCGAGGGCTTATGAGAAGAATAGGACATATACCAGAGTTTTCCAGCCCACGGCACAATCGCACCGATTCCACATTCACTCTCACCATTAAAAACAGCCAAATGCGGGTATATTCCACTTATGCAAATAAGTTTATCCATTCTACTTCCTCACGAATTAAAATACTACTTATGCTTTTAAATCACTTATCAAACTTTTTATGTTGGGGGTTTTAATTCTTCTTTCTTTCTATTTAAATAGAGTAAGAGCACAAAACTGAGAGAAATTAAGAAAGTAATTATTGTGAAAATAGAGGTTATGTAATAAAAATGGAGAAGCAGGAATAGTGCGCAAATGTACAGGACTATTGTACGTTTCAAAGCGTAATTATGAGTAATACACCAATAAAGTGCTAAGGGAATAAACCAGAGGGTGTATTGTCCCCAAAAAACGGGCAGAATTAAAATAAAAAGGAGGATCAGAATTAAGCTATAAGTGGAGATATCATTGTTTTTAAGAAAGAGAAAGCCCACTACGATACCGACACCTATAATTAGAAGATATATGAGGTATTTAGATAAATCAATTCCAAATAGATCGTTAATAATAACAAAAATAGATGATCCTTGGGGATCTCTAAATAAATGCGTCCAAAAGGGGAAAAAAGCGGAAGTGCCCCATAAGAAATAGGCAAATAGATAAATCCCCCCGCAGATAGCAAGTGCCACGATTCCAGTACGCCAATGAATTTTCTTTTTTGCTATAACTATAGGGAAGAGAATTATTAATCCGATAAACTTAAAAAGCAGTGCTGCGGAAGCATAGATTCCACTTTTCACCTGTTGGGAATGGTCGATGGTATAAACGGCAAGGAGAACACTGAACCCAACAATTGCATCGTACCATCCTTGTATCAGCGTCGTCGCGACATACATGGGGTTTAGGATAACTAAAAAAACACAAAAAAGGATGGCGGATTTATCTGTAACGTTATATTCTCTACAAATTTTATTCATATAATAGGCAGTTAGCATCCAAATCAAGCAAAAAAAGATTTTGGGAAGTAATTCATAAAAGTAGAATAATCCGCTCAAAGCAAGAAAGCCGAGGGGATACGCACAGGGGTTTAAACCGATATAAGGGTTTGAACCCGTTAATATAACGTTCCACCATTCTTCAAAATCTAAATAATGGCGGAGACATTCGGTGGTTCCATCTGAAAATGTATAACAGAGGATAGTTCCTGTTAAAATAGTAATGGTAATTATTATTGGTAAACTAATTAGAATAATGTAATTTATTATGCGATAGAGTTTGTCGGAACTCACTATAAACCCACGGTATCTTTTAATTCGTTAGTAACAGTTCGTTTTTAACATTAAATATTTTCTTTCAACATTAAATATTTTAAATCTATTGATACTTTAATGTTAGTGATTGCTGAGGATACATAAATGAGCCAAGAAAAAATTGAGATAAAAGATGTCAGTGAAATCAGTCTGGGTATTATGGAAGTAGCAAAACCCCTATTAATTACCTTTGGCATTTCACTTCTATTATTTACACTCTGCTTTTTCTTTCTTCCTGGATTGTTTCATGCGTTTGAATTAGTGAGCTTAATTTTTTTCATTTTAGGTCTTTCATATGGTGCTATTTTTGGATTAGTTTCAATTATCTTTCGTTATAAACCACCTCCTTCCCTTCTTTCTAAATATCCCAAAGTTTCTATCGTTATTTCGGTTTATAATGATGGAGCGGTATTGGATAATGCGTTACAGCGCATGATTGACCTAGGATATCCGGACTATAATATTTTTATTGTCTATTCTACAAAGAGCAAAGATAACACGGAAGAAATTGCGCAGCAATATGCCAAAAATTACAGTTTTATTCAAGCATTCAGTGAAAATATATCAAAAGGAAATGCCTGTAATGTCGGCATTCAAAAAAGTGATGCGCCCTACATTCTTTTTCTGGATGCAGATAATTTTATCAAGCCAGGCTTCCTGGAGCGGGCCGTAGAAGATTTGGAGCATGAACCGAATTTGGCGTGCGTTCAATCACGCCCCATAGGAATCAATGCGGCGGATTCCCGTAGCAGACTGACCTGGGTGGCTACAAGTTATAATGCAATGGCGAATGAAGGTATTTGTAAAATCTTGAAATCGGCAATGTATGGTGGATTTGGCGGAATATGGCGCCGAAAAGCCTTAGAAGATGTGAATGGTTTCCGTATTGATGTCGTTTCAGAGGATGGGGATATAAATTGCCGATTCCTG
>CAYGYC010000501.1:0-3115 GCA_964353755.1 uncultured archaeon
TTAAGAAAAATTGCTGTTTTTAATGGATTATTTTTCTTTATTTCTGTAAATAATTGATGAAATTTAGGGTTCCCTGTCCCTAACAAAACAAATTGAAATTCAAAGTTTTGGAGCAATTCTTCAATAATTTCTCCGATGAGATCGAGCCCTTTTTGATCTGCAAGCCTTGAGACGATCCCAATTAAAGGCACGTCTTTTTGCGGTAGATTACTTACCTTCTGTAGTTAGCGTTTATTTAGTTGCTTTTTATTCACTGAATTTTCATCATACTTATACCAAATATATGAATCTATCCGAGGGTTCCATATATTATAATCGATTCCATTTAAAATTCCAAATAAATCGGCTTTCCGCTGTAGTAAAACCCTCTCCAAGCCACAGCCAAATTCTATAGTTTGAATTTCTATCGCATATTTTTCACTCACTGTATTTAAGAGATCAGCATATATCAATCCACTTTTAAGAAAATTGAATTTTCCCCAAAATTCCAATAAATCCGGGGTAAATAAACTCCGATCAAGTCCGGTTAATGTGAATTTTTCTTTAGAAAACACACCCTGATAAGCCAAATTATGAATTGTAAATAGAACTTTCATATTTGCGTAGATTGGATTTTGGGGATAGAGATTTTTTAAAAGAGCGGGAATTAAGGCGGTTTGCCATTCATTACAATGAATAATATCAGGTGTCCAATCAATATACTTCAATAATTCAAGGACGGCTTTTGAGAAAAATATGAATCGTTCGGCATTATCTTCATAATCTCCGTAAATCTCGGGTCTGTTATAAAAGTAGTCGCATTTTATGAAATATACTACCATTTTTGACGCAGGATAGGTGGTCGTTTCAAGCTCTGCGTCAAATTCAAAATCAGGAACGCTATATTTAATAGCGGTACTACTCAATTTGAATTCTTGGGAATCAATTACTCCATGTTTAGGTAAAATAATCCGAATTTCGTGCCCTCTATTTTCTAAGGCTTTCGGTAAAGCCCCTGAAACATCTGCTAAGCCGCCTGCTTTAATGTAGGGAACAATCTCTGTGGTAACAAATAAAATTTTCATTGAAATTCACCTAGGAAGGTTATTTTCACTCTATAAGTACTCGAAAATTTTTTAAATAAGGATGGTTTATTTTCTTCACATTTGTCTTTAACATAAATCTGTTAATTAATTCTATTCTAAAATTAAAAATTCAAGCAAAATATTTAAAAAATAAATTACTGAAGGAAAAAAGAATACTATTTTTACGCGAAAGAAACTTAAAAATCGTGCTTTAAGGATTAATTGGTGGTAAATTAATAGTGCCAAAAAGAAAAAGAAAAGTAGGATCTAAACGGGGTTCCTCAGAAACAAAGGCAGCTGCAGAAGATGAAGTGGAGGAGACAGAAGAGGAGGAATTGGTACCTATCCCCGAAGTTGAGCCAGTCACGAGGGAAAAGAAAGCTGATATTCAACATGGATTTATTTCCGTGGCAAGGGTTTGGCCGGATCACTTAACAAGGTACGAGCGCTCGCGAATAATTGGGGCGCGTGCTCTGCAAATATCGATGGGTGCGCCCATACTGGTTGAAGAACTGGAAAAACTTAAGAATCCAGTTGAAATCGCTGAGAAGGAATTGGAGTATGAAATATTGCCTTTAACAATTCGCCGAATGTTCCCCGATGGTGAAGTACTTGATGTGCCTTTAAAAGACCTCCTTAAAAAAGAATAATCTTTTTTATTTATCTATATTTTGAAGAAAAATGGCTAAAATGCATATTAGAGAAAATCCATTCCTTTTTTTTATTTAAATGATAAAAACTTTCATACCCTTAATTTATATCACAGAAGATATCAGAATATACCAATTGAGGGAAAATCCAATTTCTATTTTTATCGCTTTCGCAAAATTCATACGATTCAGATAACTTTTATAAAATTCATTATAGATCTTTTCACCTAGTGAGGTCTCGTGCTCCCAACAACAAAAATATTAAAAAATGGAATTACTGCCACCTTTCGATATTTATTAAAAGAGGATTTAGAGGATATTTGGAAAATTTTTAACCAAGTGGTGGCAGAGAAAAAATATATCCCGGTAGTTGATCCAGTTACTTCACGTTATGAAAAGGAAAACTGGTATTATCGGCAGCAGGATGAGGATAATATCGTTGTAGTCGCAGAAATATTTGAAGATAATGAGAATCATGTGGTGGGGCAATGTATGATTGAACACGTGGGTTGGGATGCTGCTATGCATGTGGGAGAGTTAGGAATTATAATAGCGCCCCCTTACCGAAATATTGGCATTGGGAAAACCCTCATTCTCGAAGCTTTAAAGGCGGCTCCTGAAAAGGATTTCGAGAAAGTCACTTTAAGTTGTTTTAATACCAATAGATACGCCTTTAATCTGTATAAAAAATTAGGATTTCGCAAAGTGGGCTGTCGGAAGCAGCAATTTAAGTTAAATGGCGTTTATTATGATGAAATCCTTATGGAAATAAGTTTGGAAGATCTTACTGCTGAAGAATAAAAAAAACTGCTTTTTAAAATGGCGACTTTTCCTGTGTGAGTATCTTCCCTAAATCAATAAGTATGTCATAGGCCTCTTCAAAATACGGAGGTTCGAAAATCCAATCCTCTTGGAGATCATCCTTGACTAGGAATCCATACACACGATAACATTTCGGGCAAAACTTCTGCCGCTCTAGCGTATGAAGCTCATCTTCATCGCCCTCATCAATGGGCTTAGGCTTAGATAAAGCTAATTTCAACCGACAGAAGGGACATTCTGAGTAGTCTCTCGTTAATTGCTTTAATAAACCGAATCGCCGTTCCAATTCTGCCTCATCATTATCTGCCGCCCGATCTGCTTCATACGCATTCATACATTCCACTGAACAGAATGATTCACCTGGAGTCTCTTTTCCGCATTGCTTGCATGGCATATTACTAGACCTTTTGAGGTTCAATATTTTTGATATTTTTAAGACTAAATATTTTTAAGACTAAAATTGAAAAAAATCTTATAAGCGTTGTTCTTTTTCCGCAAAAAAAATTATTCTCGCGCCTTTTTCAAAAACCGACAATAATTTCCATTAGCCATAATATCCTACTTTCTTTTTAGTTAAAG
>CAYGYC010000502.1:0-3097 GCA_964353755.1 uncultured archaeon
ACCCTGCCGCTGCTTCAGGACGCATTGAGCCTATTGTAACTGAACTGAAAGATCATAATTATGAATTTATTACTCCGGAACCCGCCTTAGAAGCGGATATCTTGCGATCTCATACCCTGAACCACCTTGATTCGGTGAAACGAGAACCGATTGTTTTCACGATGGCTATGTTAGCGGCTGGCGGTGCTATTAAAGCAGCGCAATTAGCGTTTGAAGGAACCCCCACTTTTGCCGTAATCCGCCCTCCCGGGCATCATGCCTCTTCTGACAGTTGCTGGGGATTTTGCTATTTCAATAATGTGAGTATATCCTTATTAAAATTGAATCACGATAAAAAAATCAAGAGCGCATTTGTGCTGGATTTTGACCTCCACTTCGGGGATGGGAATGTAAATATCCTCCGAACGAAACAGAATATCTTGCGATCGGAAATCCTCAATCCTGAGAGCAATACCGAGAAAGATTACTTGGAGGAAGTCACGGATATATTTAATCGCTCGGAACGATTTGATATAATCACCGCTTCAGCCGGATTCGATGAATATGAAAAGGATTGGGGTGGTAAACTTTCAACCAAGGCCTATAATCAACTTGGAAAGTTAATGAAAGACTTTGCTCTGGATAAATGCCAGGAGCGTCGGTATGCCTTGCTTGAGGGCGGCTATTATCACCCCGATCTCGGAAAAAATGTCCATGCTTTCTGTCAAGGATTTGAATAATGCGTTCTGCCAGGGATCTGAATAACAATGCGGGAGGATTTTTAAAGAATTGCGCGCTAAGATGAGAACCGGCTTTAGAATAGTAGTGATTGGGGATGAGGGGGTTGGTAAAACATCTTTAATCCGAAAATTCAATGTAAAAGAATTTAAAAGAAATTATCAACCCACAATAGGGGTTAATATTTGTGAGGTGCCATTGGCGGGAATCGGGCAGGCTAAAGAAATTGAAGAAATTAAATATGATTATATATGTTTTTGGGACATTAATATAACATCAAAGTTCAGACGGATGACGGATCATTTTCTTCATGGAAAAGATGGTATAATAATTGTTTTCGATTTGACTTCTTACAAAACCTTTGAATCTATAGCCAGTCTCATAAAAGAGTCTCGAACAACTATTAGTTATATGCCCATCTTAATTTTAGGAAATAAAGAAGATCTTAAAGAAAGGCGTCAGGTTAAAGAAAATGATGTTATATCATTAATAAATCATGTTGTATTATTACTTAACCCAAATATTTTCAAATATCTAGAAATTTCGGTAAAAACCGGCGAAAATCTTGATTACGTATTTGAAGAAGTAGGTTCCATAATAATTTCAAAACTTTATAAATTGAGGAGATTCTTTGGCTCACTATACAAGGTATAAAAAAATATTTTAAATGGTTTAAAATTACTTACCAAATAATAAGGTATGAAGGACTCTATCGAGTGTGATAGGCTATGAAGAAAAATTGGTATAAAGGGAAAGTGTTTGTGATAACGGGCGCAAGTGGCGAAATCGGAAGTGAAACCTGCCGTCAGTTCGCCCCGTTAGGAATGCGCATGTATTTATTAGATCTGCCTAATCTAGCGCTTACTAAATTAGTTGATGAAGTGAAAGGATTGGGCGCCGAATCTGCGGAAGCTATGGAAATGAATGTCACGAATCGCGAACAAGTAGAATCCGTTATCAAACGCATCGGAGAAAAGGAGAAATACATTGATATTCTGCATAATAACGCAGGGATCGGGAACGAATGCTCGATTACGAATGGAGGCACCTTTGAAGAGTACCGAAAGATTATGTCCATCAATATCGACGGCATTTGGAGCGTGCTGCAAGCCGCAGTTCCGTATATTGGTCGGCCCACACCCACCAAGAAATATCCCGATCGGCGCGAAGGACAATTGATTTTCACTTCAAGTTCCGCCGGGAAAGTAGGAGTTCCTCATATGGCGGCTTATTGCGCCAGCAAACATGCAATAATTGGACTTGCAGAGGCGATTCGATTAGAATATCAGATGAAAAATCATAAAATCCATGTGATTACCATCTGTCCAGCTCCTGTTAAAACTAAATTTTGGGATTCAACACCAAAATATAAGGAATGGCTCAACAAATACGAATCCAAAGGATTTCCCTACAAGTTGCTTAAGCCGCAGGAGGTCGGAAAGGCGATCTATAAGGCATCGTTAGGAAATAAAAAGGAAATCTTTGTCCCGCGCTGGTATCGTCTAGTTACGCTGAATCGGAGAATCGGGTCATCAATGCTGATTAAAATTGAAAAAAGCAAATTAGAAACAATAAAATAATCATTTATTCCCTTTTTATTATCCTCGTTCGAATGTATCGTGGATCATTTAACAGATTATATTTCTATTTTTATTTTGCCTTCTTTCACTTTTTCTCGAAAAGTTTCCCACAATTGCTTTTCTTTTTGCGTATACCGCAAGAGACCGAATGTTATTAATGCGTAGATACACGTAATGGCTAATCCGATCATTGAAGAAATGAAAAATGAATGAGCGGTGAAATAGAGCGATTCATTAAACGTTAAAAGAAGCCAATACTCATCAACTACCAATCCTAAGCCTCCACCAAATAGCATGTTGCCTAGGATAATAAAACCTGGCTTTTCTAAAAAAGTGAGAATGATCCCGAGAACTAATCCGATGATCCCTATATGAAAATGATGAAAATGGATTGTATATCCCATGATGTCAAATGTGAGAAACGTCCCTGGTGAAAGAAAGGTGAAGATTTTCGCGCCCCATAAGGCAATACTAAAAAAGATTAATCCAATAACTGGACCTTTCCGTCTTTTGGCCATACTGGTACTTGCTTTCTGCTGGAATTGTTTTAATATCCGTTTTTCAAATTTCCCTTTCTCATCTTTGGGACGCATAAGATTACCTTCTTTAAGGATCAATAAATTCCTCAACGAGATACGATATATTTCCATAAAAATTTTATCTAATTTCAAAAATAGTTAAAGGCTTGAAACAAAGGAGAGGATTAAAGCTTTTTGGGACCGAATTTCTGTAAAAAATTAGAAATTTTATTGATTATCTGGCGTTTTCTTCAATTCACGTTCCAACAATTGACGACGAAA
>CAYGYC010000503.1:0-3080 GCA_964353755.1 uncultured archaeon
TAGTCTAGCTCTTCAAAGAGTTCCTTTTCTTTCAAGGATTTTGCTCGACAGGGGCCACTGGCCATGGCAAAGAATTGGTCGTCCTTTCTATTAATCCGCCATCCGGCGAATTGGGATGCCATACAAGCGATCGTAGGGTGATCAGTTACAACGGTGAGAGCTGGGAGTAAGAAATTTCCGCAAGCGATCGAATCCCAAGTAAGTCGCGCCAAACCTCCAAGACATACTTCACCCAGCTTGAGCCCTGCTTCATAGCCACCCTTTGCATTAATACCCATATCAATAACAGTTGATCCATTCTTTAATTGAATAACCTTAACCTGCAAACGTTCATGATTATCTATAATTTCTTTTACTACTTTCATTGCTTCCGTATTTACACTAATACCCATTTTATGTCACCCGCATTAGTTTTTTCACTTCTAGAACCCTAATAAATCGCGAAATACACGTTCTTTAGATATAATTTTTCCAGAATAAAATCCTTTCGCGACCTTTTCTCTCATCTCTTCAATAAACTGTTTATATCCTTTTCTGATAATTTTCTTCAAGTTCTCAACATTCCAATTCATGTACCTCTGAGTAATCAAAGTGAAATAGGTCCTATTATCGGTGACCATCGAAGGAATCTGATTTTGATTCACTGTTTGACAGATATAATGCATTTGAATATCGGGACATTCCGCACAGGTAAGGTAGCCTTTTTCATGGCAACACGCAACAATGGGACATCCCGTCGCTCCGCCCATTCCAAATCCGCATCCTTTACAGTTTGGAAAGTCAGTGAATTTTCTAAGTACTTTTTGAAACGCTTTAACATCAATACCCTCTTCTAATGCAATTTTCCCCTCCGCTATTATTTCCAAAAATCGTTTGAAACTTCCATATTCTTTAGCATTTATTCCTAAATCAAAAAACCCAACTATGTCATCATAATTGGCTTCGTCCATAATTTTTAACAGATTTTCTGCCGCACCCTTAATGTTTCGGGCGTCTATCCCTAAATTTTCAGAGATTTTTTTTAGCATACTCCTTTGCTTTCCCTATGAATGCATCACATGCCGGGCAATATACGCCACATTTCCCTATAATGGCTTTTTCTTCGTCACTCAGTTGATCCTTATCAAACATTCTCTGTCCTCGAGTTCCCTTTTTCCGCTCTAGTACATTTTTTTCAAGTGTATTTCCTCTGGCTTCAGTAGACCATCATTCTTAGTCCTATAACTGCTTTTTCTATGGCATTCGGTCATTAAAATAAATAATTAGTTTTAAATTAAAGAATTTTTATGAAAGATTTAGAAAAATTAAAGGTGAGAATGATCGATGAAAGAACCGAAATTAAAAACGTTAATTTATAAAAGAATACCTTTCAAGGGGAAAATACCTCAGGTGGCTGTAGATTGCTTTATCGCACCGAATTGCTTCCTTATTGGCGATATTATTTTAAGGGAAGGCAGTAGTATTTGGTTTGGTTCGACGCTCCGTGGTGATACAAGTCGCTGTGAAATTGGGGTTGGGAGTGCGGTCCTGGAGCATTGTTACGTCGAAAATTCAATCATTGGAGAGCAGAGCATGCTTTCGCATGGAGCAATTGCCCATCACTGTCAGATCGGGGATAATGTATTAGTGGGGATTGGAGCCATCATCATAAATGGGGCCAAAATCGGTGATAATACTATTGTGGGTGCGGGGAGTTTAATTCTCGCTAATACCCAAATTCCTCCTAATTCGATTGTAATTGATAAAGGAACAGTGGTTCGGAGTATAACTGATCAAGACTTAACATATATCCGGGAATCGGTGCAGGAAGTTCAGGAAAAAGCCAAAAGTCTCAAAGAAATTCTAAAAAAACAAATTGGTGAATAATTTTCACCAACCATTACGAATTTAGGACATCTTTAATAAGTCTGTGAGAATTTCTACATCGGAGTGAACCCCAAGGGGTGGATCTACAGATTTTTTTAATGAAATTAGTTCAAAATCTAATCGATATGCCGTCCCCGCACTTTCAACGCCCGGAATTGTCGTGGGTATTACAAGTTTTGACATTTTGGTGGTGGGAGTTTGTTGATAATCGATAGTAATTATAGGGATTTTAGCTAAGACTTTGCTCAACGAAAAGGGGAAATTGGAGAGCGGATCGGCTCCGAGCACAAATAAAAGATCAATTTCACCCTTCTTTAAGGACTTTATAAAAAGATTTTGATCTTGTGCGACAGGATTGTGTCTGAAATCGGCATTAAGTTCTAAGTTAACAGCTTTCTTTAAACTTTTATGGAAGCCTACGGCGTTATACCCGCCATCCAGAGGAATTGCCCCAAATTTTACTCCTTTCTGGTTCATACTATCTAGAAATTGAAATAACACCTTCAGATTTTCGGGTGTTTTCAGATACCCATTCCCAAAAAATAAAACACCAAACCGACCATCCTTTAAAGAATTCACCAGGTCATAGATCTCTGTTCGAGAGAGATTGGCGATTTCGTCTTCGGTAAAGGATTTTCCCTGTAAAATTTGAAGAATACTATCGAATAAAAGCTTATCTTTTCCAGGAGCAATTTTCAAAAACAATTGAGAAAATTTAGACATGTCCGTCGAGCGAATATCGATAGTGAAGACTTGCCGGTCTTCTATCCCGCGACTGGTGTTTTCGCCTCTCGCCATGATAGCGTACTTACTTAAAAGGCGAATATGGGAGGCAGTGGGATTGCATCCCCAAAAGAGCAGTACATCCGCATTATCTTTAATAGCAGGTAACTTTGGGACGTCCCAATTCGTTTGAAGATATTGTTGAACGGCAGGTCCCATGGAAAATGTTGAGCTACTATCGATAATTGCCCTATATTTTTGGGCAAGTTGAATCCCCCGCTCTTGAGTTTCCGAAGAAGCGGATGTCCAACCATAAAAAACGGGATTTTTTGCCACCTTTAATAGGGAAATTACCGTTTTTAGAGCATCTTGATATGAAATTTCTCGTTTTTGTCCATTTTCATCTAATATTGGTTTAAGTAAGCGGTATTTAAAATCTCTTTGATAATATCGCCCAAATGAATTTTATTTAATTCTTTGGGCGGGTAGTT
>CAYGYC010000504.1:0-3074 GCA_964353755.1 uncultured archaeon
ATCAAGAGAAATTTAAGAAATTTTATGCGATTAAGGCTGATTATCACATAATTGGAGGAGATTTACTCCCCAAAAGGGGGTATATAAAAGAGCTTTTTACAATTCAAAGAAAATTTATGTTAGAATTTATTAAACCATTACTAGAAAAATACAAGCAAAGCACCAAAACCCTTTTAATGTTAGGAAATGATGATTTGGAGCCGCTCGAAGACATCATTGTCGCGTGGCACGAAGTAGATCTCTGTGCCCATTTGCATGACAATATTTTTGATATTGACCAATTTCAATTGATTGGATTCAAATATATCCCGCCTTCTCCTTTTGGGCTTAAAAATTTCGAACGTGCGGATGCGAGAGGCATTTCCCCGGAGCAATATTCCCCACCTGTTCTGTGTCAACAAGACGGGAATTTTATGAAAATTAATTTTAACTCCTTTTTACAAGACCATCCCGCGATTGCACAATTATTGGAAAAATTGCCCACGCCCTCCGAGTACCCCAAAACTATTTATGTAATGCACTCGCCTCCGTATCAAACGGGGCTAGATCTCACCGTAAAGAAGGAATTCGTTGG
The DNA here is from genome assembly GCA_964353755.1 of uncultured archaeon. Classification (GTDB taxonomy): domain Archaea; phylum Asgardarchaeota; class Lokiarchaeia; order Helarchaeales; family HEL-GB-A; genus CAYGYC01. Next base: position 575 of record CAYGYC010000504.1, read on the forward strand.
GTCCCAAGATATACGCCAGTTTATTGAAAAAAATCAACCCGCTCTATTCCTCTGCGGTCATATCCACGAGAGCCCCGGGACAGTCAGGCTCGGAAATACTCTCTGCATCAATCCAGGGCAACTGTACGAGTTTGCCTCTCTAGTATTTGAATTGGATAATGGTTCGATACATATTTTATAAGCTGAAAGAGCATTTTAATATAAATTAAATTTGTCCGGTGGAGAATATGGATTTAGCGAAATATTATTCCCAACTCACGCATTGCCTGCACTGTCACCTTTGCTTTGCAGCAAATTGGCATAAACTGGATGAATGGCGCCCCGTTTGTCCCTCCGCCGCACGATTTGGGTTTGAATCATTCTATTCCTCTGGGCGAATTGAACTGGCACGCGCATTGATCGAAGGGACTATTCAGAAGGCCACCCCCCGCCTTGTAGAGATCTTTTACAGTTGTACGGGGTGCGGGGCTTGCGCTGAGCAATGTCACGAGTATTCGGGATTTGAAATTGATCAGGTTGAATTATTCGAAGCCATAAAAGCCTTTATGGTCTCTAAAGGCTGGGCTCCCTTACCAAATCATCTCTCACTTGCCCAGAGCATTGCCAAAAACCATAATCCCTACCAAGAGCCTTCTGAGAACCGAGCTGCATGGCTTTCTTCTCACAAATCATCGGGGAATTCAATTGTATACTTTGTCGGCTGCACCTCTTCTTATCGCCGCCAAGAAATTGCGAAAGCCACCGTCAAAGTTCTCGAAGCCGCTAATATCGCCTTTACAATCCTTGAGTCTGAAGAGTGGTGCTGTGGATCGCCCCTATTTCGAACGGGGCAATTGGAGATAGTGAAAGAATTAGCCACCCACAATATTGAGACCATTGAAAAGCTAGGCGCAGAGAAGGTCATCTTCTCCTGTGCTGGGTGCTATCGGGCATTTAAAAAAGATTATCCAACTATGGGCTTGAAGATACCTTTCCAAATCCAGCATACCACCCAATATTTCCTCGATCTCATCCGACAGAATAAATTGAAATTAAAAGCACTCCCGAAAGTGGTGACCTACCACGATCCATGTCATTTAGGCCGACATTCAGGGGTCTATCAACAGCCGCGAAAAATTCTTGCGAATCTTCAAATGCAAGTGAGGGAAATGCCGCGAAACCTGAAGGATGCGTTCTGCTGTGGCGCTGGTGGAGGTGTAAGATCTGCGTACCCCGAGTTTGCGAAATGGGTTGCGCATAATCGTATAAATGAAGCCCTTGAATTGACCCCGAATGTGCTTGCTTCCGCCTGTCCCTTTTGTAAAAATAACTTGCTAGAAGCATTCCGCGATTATTCAGGCGTCTCGCTCGAAATTCGTGATATTAGTGAGTTATTGATGGAGGCTTTAGATGAATAAAAAAGAAATTACCTCTAAATTGATAGATATCGTGGGGAAAGAAAATATATCCGATGATTTAGCCGATTTAATTGCCTATGAACGGGATGATCAATTTCCGTTTGTACCCCCTCATCCACCTGATTACGTCGTTCGTCCTCAAACGAAGCAAGAAATCCAAGAAATTCTCCGGTTGGCTAATAAGTATAAAATCCCCGTAGTGCCCTTTGCCTCCGGAATTAATCGGAAAGGACTGTGTATTGCCAGTCAGGGCGGAATCCTGCTCGATCTGCGGCGTATGACCCGAATTGAGATCAATGAGGAAATGATGACAGCCACGGTCGAACCTGGGGTGAATTTTGCCCAATTAGTTACCGCGTTGAATAAATATCCGCATCTTCGTTGTCTAACCCCCGATGCCCCTGCCACCGCATCCGTCTTAGCTAATTATATGTTACGAGGAATCTATGCTACCTCCACTCGCTATGGGATTGATCATCTCTTAACCATGGAAATCGTCCTTCCGAACGGCGAAATCCTCAATACCGGCTCAGCAGTCACCCCTAATACCATTGGTCCTTATTGCAACATTGTGAATGGGCCCGACTTAACCAAACTATTTCAGGCGAATGTAGGGACGATGGGCGTGGCAGTAGAAGGCTGTATTAAGTTATACCCGATGCCCGAAAAATTTAAATTTCTCCTCCTCACCTTTCCGGATTTCGACTCTATGCTCGAACCTGCCAAGACTTATACCCTTCGGAACCTGACCGCAGGCATTTGGATTTGGACTTTCACTGCGGATGCCTTACAAACTATAATGAAGTTGCGATCTGCAGCCCCTGAATGGTTCGCCTTAGCCCTGTATTTGGAAGGTACTCCCGAAGAAGTTCAAAAGCAAGAGGAATCCGTATTGGAAATTGCGGAAGATTCCAAAGGCGAGCAATTAAAACTCCCACCTGATTTTGAAAAGGAATTTATACTAGATCACCGATATATGCGAGGCGATGTGCGTGGGTGGCGAAAGGGAAATTTATACGGCTGTTCCCTTTACGGTGCTTTTAAAAATCTCCCCGGCTACTACAAAGCCGGAAAAGAGATCTGCCAGAAATATGGTTTTGCCT
>CAYGYC010000505.1:0-3035 GCA_964353755.1 uncultured archaeon
GAAAAAAGAATCCCCGCAGATGAAAAAGAGCGACTTAAGGCAAATGAACTTAAACCCATTCAGGAACTCTTTAAAAATGGAGATAGTTTGTTTTTAAAAGATGAGATTCTTGGTATAGAACTCTGGATTAAAATAAAATTTGCCGCTTAATGTGCAGGTGGTTGAGCTAGATTGGCAGAATCGCGATTAGTTTCGGAATTTAAAAAAATTGAAAAAGAATTACCTTTCTTCGGGCCTGTTGGAGGCGATTTGAGGCATTATCGCGGTTGGATCACCGGTCCACCAAAATCCCCTTATGAAAATCGGTTTTTTCAAGTGGAAGTTAGATTGCCGATAGATTATCCTTTTGAACCGCCCCAGGTTCGATTTATAACACCGATTTGGCATCCAAATATAGCTCCTGCTACCGGTGAAATTTGTAATGACATTTTAAAAATTTCAGGGGAGAGCAAATACACATGGTCACCAGGGTCGGATATTGTCTCCGTAATAATGAATATCATTGCAATGTTAGGAGGGGTTTTCAACATCCAAAGCCCTCTCAATGAGATGGCTTCTCAAGAATTTCTAAAAGCAGAAAAAGTATTTGAAGAAAAGGCGCGCCAATGGGCTGAAAAATATGGTAAAGAAGCGCCTGAATTATGAGATAAAAAAAAGAGTTGTTGAATCGTGGAAGTAATTATTCTTCAAAAACGAGCATTTAATAAAATTAAAAAAATCGCCAAATCTAAATTTAAAGAAGGGGAGAAAGAAGCTATTGGGTTTTTAATTGGCCATTTTCATGAAGAAACCATTGAAATAACGGATATTATCGTACCTGACCAGAGCGCAGAGAGAACCTACGTCGAAGTTAAAGAGGAAATTTCATTAGTTAATGCCTTAATTAATTCTACTATTAGGGGAACGAGTGAAATTTCGGTTGGTTGGTTTCATTCCCATCCCGGTTTTAGATGTTTTCTCTCGGCTACGGATATAGAAACACAAGACTATTGGCAACGAGTTAATCCTAGAAATGTTGCACTCGTGTATGATCCGCTGCATTCAGAAGTTAAAGCATTTAGAATAAAAAAAGAGGAAGTTACATTTCAGCAGATAGATATACCAATCAAAATACAAGATTAAACAGGTATTGGTAAGATTTTTAGGATAAAATTGCTAAATCCATAATTATTAAATTGAACGATCATCTTTGTTTTCTTGCAATGGGCATAATGGGTGGTTTCGATATGATTACAGTACGATAAGGTTTCCCATTTTTTTAAAATAGTCCTAACGATTCGATGAATTATTCGAAACCGTGTTTTTGGTTCTTTCAATTCTTGTAAAACTACTTTTGTAATGCTTGAAGAGGGAAATACTGTGCTATTGAACATAAAATTAGTGCTAGAAATATAATCTTTCATCACTGTCTCAATTTTTTGAGTTCGGGCATCATGCTTAACAGGGGGCAAAATCGATCACTTCTCCTTTAAATTATTAATAAAGGAATGGTGTATATATTTACTTTTTTTTATATGGAATTATTTACTTTGAAAAGACCTTTAGTTTAAAGGTGCCGGTTTTTCCACATTTAAAACATTCGGGGGCTTTTTTATGATGATACCATCGCTCCAGATGTTCATTACAGGAAATAGCTCCACAATTGGAGCATTCCCAGATTTCATTGTTTAGCGGATCAAGAATTTCATGCATGATTTCACACTTATAGACTTTTTGTTCGTGACTAAGGGAATTTAACTTATCTAGAATGGCTTCTTTCTTCTCATTCCAATCTCTTAGGAGGATCACAAGCTGTGGTGTTTCTAGATCGAAGGGTAAAAGATCAATCCATTCATTTATTTCATTATCAATCCGGTTTATTCGCCATACGGTTTTAGAAAACAACACATTCAGGGATTGAAACTCTTCGGCTGGTTTTATTGAATCAGGTGTGATCTGCTGAAATTTGGAAGTTTCGGCCAGAATTTCTTTGTGAAAATTGCTAGCAACTCCATTTATTAATTTAAATAGACGGTCCAATGGTTGAATAAATTTTTCCAGATTTTCCTTTAACCTTCCCAGTTCAGAAGGAATTTCCTCCATAAATTTTTTCCAAGTTGCATACATTTCTTGAATCCGAAATGCTTTATGCGATTCATAAAATTCCTCGATTTTTACTTTATCAATCTCTACTAAGGAGTAAAAATAGTCAAACTTTTCCTTTATAAATTGGTCAATTTTGGAAATGGCGGTTTCTTCCGAACTAATAAAGCGAAGCGCGTCTTCATATATTACCGTTTCAAACTTCTTTAACCCAATTTTTAGGTTATTATGATTCCAATTTATAAAATTCTGAGCAAAAGTAATTGAACTTGAGAGTCTTGCCCTTAATTTTTCTACTTTTAGTTCTAATTCATTCCTTATTGAAAAGTACTGCTCCTCTTTCAATTTTAAAAGATAATTATAGCCACGATCCTTTGGTAAAGGTAACGTTTTACTCCATTTTCCTGCTTTCTTTAGCCACTCATCGGATTCTGGAAAAATCTGGGTTATTTCATTAATGCGGGATTCCATCGTTTCGATATTTTTTGAATCAAGTAATTTATCAAATTCACTTGCAAAATTTTGATATTTTGCCCGAAATTCATTAAGATTTCGAGCAAGAATTTGATCAAAGGCTTCAAAAGGGAATTCGACTTTTTTGGAGGACTGCGTTTTTTCTAGCACAATTGGATAATGCTTTCTAAAGACCGCCATTAAATGCCCTAAAGCAAGTGTAGCTGCTTCGAGTTTATCATTAAAAGCGGTTATGTTTTGAGATAGGTGCGATATAGGCTTAAAAAAACGAAAACTTTTCTGAAGCTCTTGCACCTGTTTATCAAAATTAACTTTAAGATCATTAATTTTAGAGGATATATGAGAAATGCCAATAAATTCCATGACCCTGTGATATTGATATGATGTATCGTCTTTTGGATCCCTTTTTTCAGGAGCCCATTGATACGTTAGTGACTGATCGAAATGTGATTCAATAAATTCTATGTCGTTTAAAATAA
>CAYGYC010000506.1:0-3012 GCA_964353755.1 uncultured archaeon
TCGCTGACCTCGGGGTAGGCCGGCGAGTAGCCGAGCCAGACGCCGCCCTCGAACTCCCACAGGGCGTTCAGGTTGCCGGCCGGGCCCACCGCGGCGGCAATGGTGCCGATGGGCGTGGCGTCGGGGTAGGTGCTGGTTACCGGGTTGCAGCCCGCGGCGAGGTTCACCGCCTCATACCCCGGCGGCAGAGGCGTGGGCGTGGCGACCGGACCACCAGGGGTGGGCGAAGGGACAGGGCCTCCGGGCGTCGCCGTGGGGCCGGTGACGGACGTGTAGGTGGGGACAGGCCCCCCCTCGCCGCAGGTGAGCTGCGCGTCCGCGAGCGCTGTCTCGATGGTGGTCCCGCCAACCCCGAGGGCAAAGCTGCCAAAACTGGCGTCCTGAGCCAGGCTCACCAGGTGGATGATGCTAGTGCCGTTCCCCAGGCAGTGCATGGTCGCCCTGCCCACCGGCCCGGTGAACGTGGTGGTGCCCTGGTCCAGGGCGCAGCCGGCGGCGTAGACTCTGCTTGTCTCCGCGATGGGCACCGTACAAAGCGTTAGGCCAGCCGGCGAGAGGTGCGTCAGTCCATCATAGGCCAGCACCGCCCCATCCCACTGGAGCTGGTACTGGTAGCCCTGATAGGCCGTGGAGGCCTCCGTGATGACGATCTCCATGTCGAAGGGGGCCGTGCCCGCCACCCCTGCGCTGGCATCGACACCGCCGCCGGGGATAGCGTCAACCGCCATCGCCACGGAGGCATCTGCCCTTGCCGGTTGGGGCGCCAGCAGCGCTCCAAGAACAAGGAGGAGCGCCAGCAAGGTCCAGAAGCGTTTCTTTCCACCCATGTCTTCTAACCCTCCTCGCATGCCAGCGCCGCACGCCTGGCACACTGAAGAACCCACCAGAGGTATTCACGTTTCAGCGAGGCCCGGACCGGGACCTCCCTGGGAGGCCATCGTCACAGGCGCGGCTGCCAGCGCCTAGCCCGTCCCCTGACAGGTCACCGACGCGTCGTTCAGGGTGGTCTCGATGGTCAGGCCGCCGAACCCGAGAGCAGTGCTTCCGAAATCCGGGTCATCGGTGAGCGTCACCAGGTGAAGCGTGCTGGTCCCATCGGCCACACAGTGAAACGTCAGCGTGTCCACGGGGCCGGTGTAGTCGGTGGTGGTATCACCGGTGCGAGCACAGCCACCGTAGGCGGTATTCTCTGTCGCATCCACCGAAGCGCACAACTCCAGCCCCGCTGGCTTGAGGTCCTTCCGTCCCTCGTACGCCAGCACCGCCGGGTCCCACTGGACCAAGTACTGATAGCCCTGGTACCCGCCAGCGGCGCTGAGGATGACGGTGTCGACGTCAAAGGGGCTTGACCCTGTGACGACTCTCGCAGCATCGACGGCTCCGCCGGAGACAGTGTCTACCGCCATGGTCGCGGTGACCGGAGTGGCCGGCGTGGGCAGAGAAGATGGCGGCTGAGGAACGGCCGTGGGCGGAGGCGACGATTCACCAACCGTCGTGGGCAGAGGAGACGGCGTACGAACCGCCGTGGGCGAAGGTGACGCTTCACGAGCCGCCGTCGTGGGCGAAGCCGATGGTTCACCCCCCCCGCAGGAAGTCACCAGCCCTGTTATCGCAAGCAATAGGATTGGACCAGTCCAGAGACCGAGAGCCAGTCGAGTCTTGTTAGTCTTCCCCACCCTTCCTGCCCCTTCCTGCGGCCCCGCTCTCATACCGGCGCGGGCTCTATCCGATGGAAGCAAGTCCGTCCTCTGCATACAGATCCCGAAAGGGGATCCGAGCCGGACCCTTGCTAGGGGGTTGGAGTTGCAGGCGCGGCTGTCGCAGGCGGAGCTGCTGGCGCCTGGCCCGTCCCCTGGCAGGTCACCGACGCGTCCGCCAACTCGGTCTCTATGGTCACGCCCGCGTACCCAAGGGCGGTGCTTCCGAAGTTCGCGTCTTCGCTGAGCCCTACGAGGTGGAGCGGGCTGGCCCCATCGGCTACACAGTGAAACGTTAGTGTGTTTATGGGGCCGGTGTAGTTGGTATTGTCACTGGTGCGAGCACATCCGCCGTAGACAGTCGTGGCTTCCACGACCGGTGCCGCGCATAACTCCAGCCCCTCTGGCTTAAGGTCTTTCGCCGCGTCGTACGCCAGCACCGCGGGGTCCCACTGGATCGAGTACTGGTAGCCCTGGTACCCGCTGACGGCCTTGGTGACGACGATGTCGGCGTCAAAGGGAGCCGCCCCGGCTACGATCCGGCTGGCGTCGATAGCCTCACCGGAGATGGCATCGACCGCCATGCCAGCGCCGTCCTGAATTACGGGCGGCGGTCCGCCTTGCTCCGCCGTCGACGCTCCTTGCGGCGCCTCTTCTCCCCCGCCTCCACAAGAAACCAGCAGCCCGCCTGCGAAGAGCAGCAGGGCCAGAGCGATCCACTGCCTGCCAATCATCGCTCTCATCTCCTAAGTCTGCTAGAAGGCGACCCGGGGATCATCCACAGATCGGTTCCTAGACTATCGGCCGCCCGAAGCTGCCGGGTCCCATGACGCAGATAAAGACCACGTCCAAGAGGTCGCTCGTCGTCAGGTCGCTGACCTCGGGGTAGGCCGGCGAGTAGCCGAGCCAGACGCCGCCCTCGAACTGCCAGAGGGCGTTCAGGTTGCCGGCCGGACCCACCGCGGCGGCGATGGTCCCGATGGGGGTGGCGTCGGGGTAGGTGCTGGCTACCGGGTTGCAGCCCGCGGCGAGGTCCACCGCCTCATACCCTGGCGGCAGAGGCGTGGGCGTGGGGGTGGGGCCGGCGGGAGTAGCTGTGGGACTGGGAGTAGCCGTCGGCCCGCCGGGTGTAGGGCTGGGGCTGCCGGGCGTCTCGCTTGGCCCCGGCGTCTCGCTTGGCCCCGGCGTGGGCGTGATAGCGGCCTGACAAGGGGCCACGTTGCCGATGGGCATATCTTCGCCCCAGATGTCGGCCAGGCCGGCGCAAGCCAATCCAATGTATGGGGCCCCGTTCCCGACGGGTCGGAATGTGGCG
>CAYGYC010000507.1:0-2995 GCA_964353755.1 uncultured archaeon
TCCTTTCCTCTTTTTCAATGTTTTATCCTTTATCTTTCCCAGTCTTATCTCCTCCTATTTAGAAATTGCCACCCTTGCCGCTGTCATTGTGATAGCCATTCCCTTAGTGCTCTTATTCCCTACAGTAGGAACTATTATTCAGATGCGTCGCATGCCCGCCCTTGAGGAAGAGGAGAAAAAATCCGAAGAAAAATCCAAAAAACAGGTAGAAGTCGAACGTACAGGCATGGCATAAAACTCTTTTCAATAGAGAATATATATCTGATTCCATGCCTCTCGATTAGTGAGAAAAGAGACTATTACATTAGTAATAACCGTTAGGCGCTGCGCTTTTTCCATTTTCTCCAATACTTTAATCCACACTTCATCAAGTCCTACTAATACAAGCCGATCTTCAGGTTGCGGGAAAAATAATAGCTTTAAGAATCCCAAATCTTTTGAGATCCCCATCATAAAAATACAAGAATCCCTGGGAATTTCATTTCCCGCCGGATCCGTAATCTCGGTCGGATGATCAGCCCGTTTCACATGAATATACTGCGCCCCTTTACTGTTTAAGAGTTCTCGCGCCAGCATCATCTTAAAAACAGGGTAATTTTTATCAAAAAGCGTCGTGTCCTTCACATCAATCAAAAAAATCTTGTATTCTTTCTTAAATTTGAACTTCACGAGCCATTTCGCTTGCGGCTTTTCCTCTTCAGCACTCATAAACTCACAATTAACATTTTTAACTAAGATTTATTAATAAATGAATTCCACATAAAAACTGTGGTCAAACACTACATGAATAGGTAATAACTTATGAGTTCAAGTTTTAGTTTTAATTCACCTAAAATCCTATTTGGGCGATATACCTTCACTAAAATTCCTGCGGAAATTAAAGCATGTGGCAAATCCGTTTTAGTAATCACCGGAAAAACCGCCATGCGAAAAGCAGGAATCATAGACCGCTTAGAGGATCTCCTTCAAAAAGAAAAGATTACCTATTATCTCCTCGAAAAAATTGATCCTGAGCCGGATATCGAGATAATTCAAGAATCTCTTGCCTATTTACAGGACCATCCGGTAGATTCGGTTCTTGCCTTGGGTGGGGGAAGCGTTCTGGATGTTAGTAAGGTTGTTGCGGGAGTATTTGGGCATGTTTCCAAAGAAAAACGGTCCTTACGCGAATTCATTGGGAAAGAGATTACCATTCCTGGGCTTCCTTGTATTGCGGTTCCTACCACTGCAGGAACTGGGAGTGAAGTTACCCAAAATTCGGTTATCATTGATAAACAGACCCAGACTAAAACTTCTATCTTTCGTAGCCCTTTGATGATTCCCAAGGTTGCGATTGTAGACCCCGTCTTAACAGTGAGTATGCCCCCGAAAATCACAGCCGCCAGCGGTATGGATGCCCTAACCCAAGCAATCGAGGCTTATGTTACCCGTAAAGAAAATCTCCTGAGTAATACTCTTGCTATCGAGGCTATTGAAATACTCGGTAAAAATCTTAAACAAACTGTAGAAAATGGCTCTAATATTGAACTTCGCGAAAAAATCGCCTATGGAAGCCTTGTTTCGGCGCTAGCCTTTGCGAATTCAAGCCTCGGAGCCGTTCATGGATTGGCACACCCCCTCGGGGTTCTTTTTCATGTATCTCACGGTATGATTTGCGCCCTTCTATTACCTCATGTAATGGAATTCAATAAAATCGCAAAACCGGATAAGTTTGCCAAAATTGGAGCGGTTTTATCTTCAAAGGAAAAGCTTTTTCAAAAATCTACGCCGGAATTGATAGAAATGGGCATAGAATTTATCAGAACCTTATTAGAATCTGTGCATCTTCCTATCAAACTCCGCGAATTTGGTATTAAAAACGAAGACATCCCCCGAATAGTCAAGGATACGAAAGGATCCAGTCTTGATAATAATCCACGAAAAGCTGGACCTGACGAATTAATTCAAATCCTTCAAAACGCATTGTAATCCTGTTATAATAAAAAAATTCGACTGCGGCAAAAACAATTATAGACGTAAAAATTGTAAAGATATTGCCGAGTTAAAGGGAAGAGCGTAGAAAAATTCTTTTTTCCTTCTTAATCCAATGAAATGCGCATTTGAAACCTAGTGTATTTAAATATTACGCCCGCATTATATTATTAGAAATTGTATGTGAAGGATTGGCAAAATGAATGAATTACCGGATAGGGAAATCAAGGTGATTCAAGAGATAGAAACGCAACTCGGGAAACCGATCCCGAGCTGGTATGATAGCCGCTTCATCCAGCATATAGTAGAATTGCTGGAGGGTCCTATGGAAGAGGAATCGAGTGAATTGGGGGTTATAGAAACACCGAAAGTCGGATTTACTCGAGAGAAAGGGACTATTATTTTCTTGTTTTTAGGAGGTCAACAATTATCTAATCTCCCTAAAACATTTGGGGCTTTAAAGAACCTTGATTTTCTGCAATTTCATGTCAATTCCTTACAAGACCTTCCAAAATCGTTTATTCGTCTCTCATCCCTCCGTTATTTAGCTTTAAGCGGGAACCTACTCACTAATCTCCCCGAGCGCTTCGGGAACCTTTGTGCCCTCCGGAGATTGGACCTGAGTAAGAACCGCCTCCAAAGCCTGCCCGAATCCTTTGGGGATTTGGAATCGCTAAGGGATTTATGGCTGGCAGGAAATCAGATACAGTCTCTTCCTGATTCCTTTGGAAACCTTTCTTCGCTTCAATACTTGGATTTAAGCCATAACCGACTTGTGCACCTTCCTGAAACTATTGGGAATCTCCGTGTACTCCGAGATTTGAACCTGAGCGGCAACCGCCTCCAAAGCCTGCCCGACTCCTTTGGGAATTTGGAATCGTTAGAAAGGTTAGATTTATCCGGGAATCTCATAAAGGACTTTCCTCGTTCGTTTGAAAAGTTACGACGATTGCATTATTTATACTTCTCCCCTGATGAATTGCCCGAAGCCAACGACCCTGCCTACTGGATAAACAATATGGGG
>CAYGYC010000508.1:0-2983 GCA_964353755.1 uncultured archaeon
TAACAAAATCTCGCATATTATTTTTGTCGGAAAAGCCTCTAAACTTCAACTATGGAAATCCCAAATCCCTCCAAGCACTACACGCAGATTCGAACCAGATTGCGGCTTTACCAAAGTATTTTGCTCAACCTAGTGCACTTCGAGAACTTTCATTACATCATAACTCACTTCATACGCTTCCAGCCTCTTTTGGAACGCTTAATTCACTGCAAATGCTGTACTTGGATGAGAATCCGCTGACGGCGCTCCCAGAAACTTTCGGGCACTTAAGGTCGCTTCAATGGTTAGAAATGCGACAGACTCAATTAAAGGATCTCCCAGCATCATTCGGGCAACTCCGCGCCCTACATACCCTCATCTTGCACGAAAACCAATTCACGACGCTCCCAGACTCGATCTGGCGAATCCGCACGTTACGAAGATTACATCTGGACAATAACCGACTTATCGCACTCTCAGAATCCATTAAAGATCTCCTCGCTCTCCGCGTTCTAAGCGTTACTAAAAACAACTTACAAACTCTCCCAGATGCCCTCCTCTGCCTCCCCCATCTCGCGATTTTTAAGGTAGATGGGAACCCATTGAACCGACAAGTAGTCTTAATAATAACAGAGCTGAAGAAGAAAGGTGTATCAGTCGATTGTGATCTGAACAATATCCAGTTACCTTCGATTCAAGGATAGAGACCGGTCACGGCTTCAATACCGATTGGATAAGTAGTTGGTTTCTCGATGAACTCTCGTTTAAATAATTTTGTGAAGATATTAAAGTAGAAATAAATAATAAAGGTAATTAAATTTAAAATAATGTAATGTAATAGTATTGTATTTCAGTAACTTGAGGAATTTAAAGTGGATTTCGTTTTTGGACTGTTCTTTGTGGAAGTTACCATTGAGTTGGAATTATTTTTCTTTTTTATTTTTGGATGGCGTAGGAAAAAAGAGGAGGGGAAACATAATATTATTTCCCTCTTGGCGCTTTATTTTCTATGCCTCGCTATTGGACGAATCATTCTCATTTTTTATGATTACGAACTCCCGTTAGAAATTTTATGGGTTGCGGGCAGCGCTGTATCCCTGTTAGGAATGATTTTTTTTATTTTTTTGGCAGAAAATATTATTCCCAAAAATACTCACTACCTCTTTACGATACTATCCGTGGCGACAGTCCTCTCCATTTTCTTTGTTAATCTTCAAACGGCGAAAAACATTCTCTATGGCATGATTCCATTTATTTTTTTAATTGGATTTATTTTTTTAGGCTACCTCATTCGAAAAACCGTGGGTAGCGTGCGATTCAATTTTACACTCATTTTTTTGGGGCAACTCCTCTTTGGCTTTGGTACCGGCTTTAATACCGATTGGATAAGTGGTTGGTTTCTCGATGAACTCCTTTTTAATATTAGTCCAATCGGATTAACGCTGATAATTGGGGGGCTTGGATTGATTGCTCTAGCTTTTTGGCGATTGCCCTCGTTTAGTGAAATTGAGTGGCATTCCAAAATGTTAAATTTGTTTGTTATTACCGCGGAACATGGTATTTGTTGTTTATTCCATTCGTTCCAAAAACCCATTGAATCCAAGCCTGCGGAAGCAGAGCCAACAGAACCCCCAATAGTCCCCGAAAAAGCGCCCTTAGCTCCACAACTGATTTCGGGAGGCGTTGCTGGAATCATTGCTCTGGTTAAAGAGATGACCAGTAGTAAAATGCATCTGAAATCAGTTGATCATGAAGATGTCAAGATTTTATTTGAGTATGGGCTTTATAGCACCGCAGTACTTCTAGCAGAAGAAGATCTTCAGATTTATCACGACAAACTTAAACGATTCATGGAAGCATTTGAACTCAAATTTAAGCAAAACCTAGTTGATTGGACCGGCGATATTCACATATTTAAAGAGGCCGCGGAAATTGTAGCCCATGTTTTCGAGCAGAAACTTGAAGATCTTGAGCGCTCAGCCAATCAAACTGCATTTGATGTCACAATTTAATAAAATTCGAGGCAGTTTAATGCGCGTGGAAATTATCAATACGGGAAATGAACTTTTAAATGGAAAAATTAAAAATACAAGTGTAGAATGGTTGATAAAAAATCTGAATCGTTTAGGGGCGCGAATTATTCAGTATTCTGTAATCCCTGATGAGTTGGAATTTATTAAATCGACTTTGCAAGCGGCAGTAGAACGCTCGGCAGAAGTCATTATAATAACCGGGGGATTGGGTGCTACTTATGATGATATGACGCTCAATGCAGTAGCCCAAGTAGTAAAATGTCCTTTAAGGATGAATGATGATGCGCTAAAAATGGTGGATTCAAAATTCGAGTATGCCAAAAAATTAGGCTGGACATACTCCGATGAAATTACGGACAGTTGGAGAAAAATGGCCATTATCCCGGTAGGTAGCATCCCCCTCGAAAACCCCCCCGGGGCAGCTCCAGGTGTTCAAATTGAGTATCAGGGGAAAACAATTTTTTGCTTGCCTGGTCCTCCTAACGAACTCCAAGCTATTTTTCGGAAGTATCTTCGTCCCTTTTTTAAAGATCATATTAAAGAACAGACCAATGAGATCCACTTTTACCTAACAGGCGTTATTGAACCTACCATATCCGGGATTATTTATGACACTTTTACGAAATTTCAAGGTGTTTGGATTAAAAGTCTGCCCATGCTACATACCGGAAAGTTAATGTTGGAAATGCACTTCACTTTACAGGATGGGTATGATTCGCCCGAATTACTGGAAAAGGCGAAGATTTATTTTCTAGAATCGTTTGTGAAATTAGGACAAGGAAAAGTAATACATGACCCAGAGGCGGAATGAATGGTTATAGTTGAATTTTTTGTGGGATGTGCGGGGACAGGAAAGTCCACTTTAACAGGAGTGTATCGGGATTGGCTGAATGACCAAACTGATTTAGATGCCATTGCTGTGAATTTTGATCCTGGCGCCATGCGGCTCCCTTATAAGCCGGATATTGACA
>CAYGYC010000509.1:0-2982 GCA_964353755.1 uncultured archaeon
AGAGGCGGCTAAAGCGTTGGCAGCCAGACCACAGATACTAATTGGGGTCGTGCTTGAGAATAATAAACCAATAGGTATTTTAGATGAGGACGATATCCTTAATAGAGTCCTTTTAAAAGGGAAAGATCCAATTCTAGTAAAAGTTCAAGATATAATGACCAGAAAAGTTACTTCAGTGGATGCCAATGATCCGATAGATGGCGTAATCGAACTTATGATTGATAAAGGATTGAAAGCGGTGCCGATTCTGCAAAATAATGAATTTTACGGGGTATTTACCATCACTGATGCTGCGAGCCATAATAAGAATATTTTAGAATTAATTGGGCAACGTTTACAAGATATTTCGGAACATAATCTCGAGGATATCAAGAACTTGCAATTGAAATTGTGGTCATATATCCGTAATATTTCAAGAAACCGAAAAATTATGGAATTTCAGACTAATAAGGCGAAAAAGTCAGTTAAAAAGGCGGATAAGAAGCATAATTAAGTGATTCAGTTACAATTTAAATGCTCTTTTTCTATTCCTTCTGATTTTTAATCCGTTCCGGAAAATTTGTGCTAATCTGCTCCAAAATATGCCGATAATTAGAGGCAAGATCGAGCCAGCTGTATTGGTTCACGATTGCCTTGCCCAACTCAATTTTATCTTGGATTTTTTCTGGGTTTGTCAGAAGATACTCCATTTTATTACACATTTCTATGGGCGTATTTGCATAAAATATAGTATTTTTCGCGATAGATTTGATGCCTGCGAGCGGAGTGGCGACTATGGGCCGTCCACACGCTAGATATTCGAAAAGCTTCATTGGAACAATGCAGTGGGTTAAGTAATTCTTGACAAAAGGCAGCATACAGATATCGCTTGCACAGATATAGGATGGCAATTCCTGATAGGGAACCCTTCCCGTAAAAATTATGTGTTTTAATATATTATAGTGCACAGCTAACTGTTTTATTTTATTTATTCCAAAGTGGCGAGAAGGTCCGATGAGCAGACAGTGAAGTGAAGGAAATTTTTTTAGCAAAAGCGAAATTGAATGGAAAAAAACGTGGTAATCCACCCAATATTCTAGGGCCCCAACAAAGCTGATAATTGGAGCTGTTACTTTAAGGTTCTTTTGAACCGCCAAACTACTTTGAGAAGGGGTAAAAAGATTTGTATCGACACCATTTGAAATAATAGTGACCTTTTGGAGTTTCTTCTGTTTTACATAATGAAATAAAGGTAATCCTGTTGTTATTACATGAGTGGCATGACTTATGTCAAAATTTAAGAGGTTAGTTAATACGGAACTCCCTATTTTTTTAAAAACGGATGGTAGAAATCTGATATAATTGATATGATATGACTGAAAATCAACTAAATCGAAAATGAGAGGCATTGAATTTTTCTTAGCAGTCCTGATAGCAAACGGTGCAAATAAAAAATTGGTGGTAACAATCACTTGAATTCCATAGGCGTGGATTAAGCGATTGATATAAAAATAAATGATTGGTGAATTGAGGAGGTAATATAATAATAAATTTTTAATAAAAATGGTCGGAGGTTTATGTAAAATAATATTATTCCTTAGGCGGACTGATTTCTTGATGTTCCTTTTTTCATGTTCAAAATAAATTACATGAATCTCATCATCGCTTCTAAACCGCTGAAAAATTTTGTGTACCCGATTTTGGAGTGCGGTAATCCAATCGAGTTCAGGAATTACTAAAATTTTCAATCATATTTCTCCATGAAAAATCGCTTGAATGGAATATGATAAACCCACGGTAGTTCCTTTCTATTATTTTTTAAAGGATATTTATTTATATTCATTAAACTGGTTGGGGTAAAATTTCTTTGATAGCAACAGCAATAGGTAATTTCAACAGGCGGTAGAGGGTAATATTAGAACTAATGAAACCGATGACCAGAGTTATGCCCACTGAAAGTGAAAGAAGTGAAAGAAATAATGGTCCAGCCACTATTTGATATAAACTTACTTCAAGAACTAGGATTGAAATAAGACTTCCAAATAGTATGCCGAGGGCTCCCCCTACCACTCCGGAAATGATTGAGATCAAAATGATTCGAATGTTGATCAAGTAATAAATTTGTCCTTTCGAGGCTCCCAGCGCTCGTATTATTTCGATATATTTTCTTGTTTCAGAAACACTAGATGGAACCACATTCATAATACTAAAGGATATGAGAACGGTGAGAATAATTGCTAAAACATAAACAACAGATTCGGTCAATCCTAAAGTCTGTTGGATTAGGGATGCCGAATACTCAGCGGGATCACCAATATCGATGTGTGAAGAGACTTTACCAGAAACCGAAAAGGTAATTTGTACGGACGAATTGCTATGGCGTAAATCGAGTTCTTTAGTCCAAGAGTTTTTCGAGATATTTAAGTATATTACATATTGCCCGGAATTCAGTAAAAATTCCCTAACACCAGAGGTGTTAGTTTCATTAGATCCAACCTTAATGCCCATAGGGGTATAAAATGTAATTAGCGCATTTGGAATGGGTGTGAGTGTGGTCGAATTTATTACGGTTACTGTGACTTTATAGGGCGCCATATGAAAACTCAGGAATTCACTTTGAGAGATATCTTGAATTTCCCACTTTGTCTCCTCTCCTTTTTGCAGGGTTATATTATATGTCCCATATTGTAAATTAAATTGCGCTTGCCCCAGATCGTTTGTTTCCTTATTAAAAAGGAGTTGCCCCCCTAATTCATAAATCTGAACTCGTACATGGGCGGTGAAATGAATGACGGAATCATCAAAGGTAAAAACGGTTAGGGAATAATAGGGGATTATTGAAAAAATGACCGATGTATCTGTGGTTAAATTGATAAGTTGATATTGATGGCTTTTTTCATACACTACGGAAAGATTATACACTTGGGGCGAAAGGAAAAATTGGCAAAATCCATTTTGATCAGTTTGTTTTAAAATAATAAATTCACCAGGGAAAACATTACA
>CAYGYC010000510.1:0-2966 GCA_964353755.1 uncultured archaeon
TGTGAATGTGATGAAGGGTTTGATATATTAGCTTATAATAATGAGATGCGTTGGGATTGTTGGAACTATGAGAAATTTATTTTAAAATGCCCTCAGTGTGGATTAATATTTCTATATCCTCAATGGACAGAAGAAGAACTAAATGAATTATCAAAAGTAATGTGTTGTACTCTCCGATTCTCTACTGATCGCCCTGAATCCATTTTTGATGCCCATTCTAATATACTGATACCACCCTTTTCTGAAGAGGTTGTGAATAATCTTTTGCAATATGTCTTAAATTCAGAAACTATTCAGAAAAAGATGACAAATAATAAAAGAATTTATGGAACTGATGTTGGTAAGCGAATTATTGAATACCTGATTCATGAAATGGAATCTAACGCCATGCCCTTTCAATGGACACATCAAGTCCTTTATAAATTACCCAAAGAGGATGATCTTGATTATTTTTAATTTATTTTTAACCAAACGATTTAATTTTCCTACTTAATATCCATGTTTTTCGTTTTCGATAATAAAAGTAACTCGAGATAAGAGCGCCGTTCTAATTTCTGAGAGGGGATTTTTAATTGTGCAAAGAACGAAAACAGACGGTTTTTAACGGAGGGAATTGCCTCTTGATCTGCAACATCAATCTCTAACTCAATGAAGGATCCTAATCCCTCAACTTTATCGAGCGAAATTGTGATATCCTCCACTAAATATAGTGTACGAACTTTATTTACCGTTCTAATAGGGAAAAATCCAATTTTTTTCAGTAATTCTAAAAGTTTATCGGGTTTTTGAATTTCTATTTCCAATTCTTCTCGCGTCTTAGAACTAGAATCGATTTTTGGACCTTTATAGGTGAGAAAATTCTTATTATCCGAAATTCTAATTCGCAAGGCTTCATCAGTTTGGGCAAAATTTCTTATTGGATGTTGAAGATATATATCACTTTGATGGATTGTGTTTTGAAATATGGCTCCCAGTTGTAATAATTGGCTTTCCACGAAGGAAGGATCGTCAAGATAAGCCTTGATTTCAACCTCGATCACAGATATTCAATCCTCAAGTTATGGTATGACACGATTATGGAACAGGATTCAGAAATTACCCAAAAACTTAGTGCGAAATACAAATATAAGGAATATATGATTGATAGATATTTAAAATTATTTGGCAAAGATCAGATAAATAACTTTTTAATAGGAAATGAGAAAAAAATCATTCCTTCGATTAAGGTAAATACCCTAAAAATTCAGAAAGATGAGCTTTACAAGAGATTAACCAATAAAGGGTTTGAATTGGAAGCCGTTCCTTTCATTTCAGATGCCTTTTATGTTAAAAAGGCCCCCTTCTCGATTGGAGCGACTACGGAATATTTATTAGGATATTATTATGTGCAAGGAGTGGCTTCGCTCTATCCCGTTTTAGTGCTGAATGCTACTGCCCAAGATATCGTAATAGATATGTGTGCAGCCCCCGGGGGAAAGACAATCCATATCGCGCAGTCTATGAATAATCAGGGCGTCATACTTGCACTTGATTTAAACAGGGAAAAAATGAAGGCACTTCGCTCTAATATTTCTCGCTGTGGCGTTAAGAATGTAATAGCAATCCGAATGGATGCTGCTGATATAGCCGAGTTACACTTTCAAAATATTTCAAAAATCTTACTGGATGCCCCCTGCTCCGGGTCTGGTCTTATTCCAATAGATCCCACACGAAAAACTAGCCGTGCTTATGAGGATATCGAATTCTGTTCATCACTCCAAATAAAATTAATAAAGGCTGCTATAACCTGCTTAAGTCCAGGAGGAGAACTTGTTTATTCGACATGCAGTATTGAGCCTGAAGAGAATGAATACATTATTGAAACCGTATTAAATCAATTTAACGTAGAAATTATTGATCTACATATATCTATTGGAGAACCGGGATTAACTGATATTTTTGGGAGAAAATTATCTGCCGAGATAAAAAAAGCGCGGCGATTTTACCCCTATCTACATAAAACAGTGGGATTTTTCCTTTGCAAATTAAAAAAGGTGGTATAAGTGTTAGAAGTTCGAGAAATTAGTCCTGAGGAATATGGCTTAGTTAAAGATCACCTCGTTCATACTTTTGGACTCACAAACTTTGAGGAGTTACTTATCCCCTTCAAGATTTTTATTGTCGAAGGGTACTGGAAAGAACTATTATTAATTACGGATCAAATGGTCAAGATTTTTGATGACTTTAAGAGCTATAGGAAACCCTATTTTATGGGAATCTATTTTGGGGATATTAAGGAAAACCATTTTAAAATCAGTTTAGAAGGAATAACTTTCATTTCAGAATATGTGAAAGAAAAGACGATATTGACCGATTTTGGGGAACAACGAGTTCTCTATGGAAGAGATTTAACGAAACAGGATGTATTGTCTATTCCCGCTCAAATTAAAAAAAATGATTTCTCTATTGTAATAAATGAAAAAAAGGAAGTATTGGCCTTAGGAAAGTATCTATTTGACGAGGAGGACATTCATTTACTTGAAAAAGATGGAATAATTCTAAAAAATATTATAGATAAGGGTTGGTATTTAAGAAAAGGCAAGTAAAGTTAATTATTTTTCCTTAGTTTCGGCTTTTTCCTTAGTTTCAGTTTTTTCCGGGGGATGCTTGTGCGTAGCTGGAGTAAAAAGATCTTTTCCGAATACCTCAACAAATTTTACGCCCTCAACATTGGGAATATATTCTTGAATTTCGCTGGCTATCCCGATTTTAGCAATTGGCAAATTTTGATCGAACAATACCTCTTTCGGTAATTCAACGACGATCATTTTATCTTCTTTTGAAATTTTAAATTTGTCGCCTTCAATTTTTGCAATTCTGCGTTTAATTATTTCCACTATTTTTTCATTTTCATCTGAAATCTTTTTAATGACCTTAATATCGTACGTGATCGTTTCGCCTGCCAAAGGATGGTTGAAATCTACCCG
>CAYGYC010000511.1:0-2962 GCA_964353755.1 uncultured archaeon
CATGCCTTTTATTGTCAGGGAGAAACGTTCCTGATGACCAATTCCTATTTTTATATTGATATGGGGTGTGCTTCGGATGATCCCTATATCCAGGTCGGCTTCGATAAAGATCACAATGGGCATAGCATGTATTCCCGCAATGGTGGTTCCTGGACCCCGGATGGGGTGGAATACCTTGTGGAAGCGATTATGGAAAACGTGACAATATTGCCGGAGAATGGCAATATTTCGGGGCTGATCACGGGGAATACCGATTTTGTGGATGGCTATAAAATCTCCTTAGCAGGCGGCGATGTATGTCATTTCTATTTAAGAGCCGCAACCGCAGGGGAGCACTTCAACATGCGGCTGTTCCCTGCAAGTACCAAACTGACAAAGGATAGCAATGCCTTATGGCTTGAGGAAGAGCCCACCGAAGAAAAGAAAAAGCAGTACAATCCGATGGCAGGCGATTATGTGGTTTTAATCGAACCCAATGTGGATGGGGTAGACAATGGCACGTACTTCTTCTCCTGGACATATGCTCCTGAATCGCCCAAAGTAAATGTGCTCCCTACCTTAGATTTTGATGGGAATGTACAATTGTCTTGGATTAGCCCTTCCGATACGGACCTCGCCTATTATAACATCTACCGGGGCCTAACTACTGATTTTCCAACCGATTCCTCCCACTTAATATCTACCCCGGGGACAATCACGGGAAATAGTTTTGAAGATAGAGCGTGGCTCCCGAATGAACAATATTTCTATATGATAACTGCTGTTGATAATACAGGTCACGAGGGCAGAAAATCTAATATGGTTAATACCACAGTTATTGATATAACAGCCCCTGAAAATCCGATTTTACAGAATCCGTTGGATTATCCGATTGATAATGATGGAATTATGGAGATAAATTGGAGTTCTCCCCCTGATAAAGATATACAGTTCTATCGATTATATCGAGCAAAATACTCCGGGTTTCCCTTGAATACGACCTATTTACTTGCGAATTCTGATAATATATCTTACCTCGATATGGTTTTCTATAATGGAACGTATTTCTATCGCGTTACGGCTGTGGATGAAATTGGGCTGGAAAGTAGCGGGTCGAATGAAGTCTCTACGACGGTTATGGACATGATAGATCCTGATCCGCCTACAAATCTTACCTTGCAACACCGAGAGAACCTCATAATTCTAAATTGGACGGCATCAAACAGTTTGGATCTCAGATTCTACTACATTTTTCGCGATACAGTTCCTATTGATAATATATCCACGCTTCTCCCCCTTGCAAATACAACGCTAACCAGCTGGATCGATGCAGATCTCCCTCCCGGAACCTATTATTATATCATTATCGCCGTAGATCTAAATGATCGACGAAGTAATATGTCCAATCCTGCAGCGATTACCTTGGCAACACCCAAATCATACACACTTCTCTATGTTTTAATTGGTGTCCTCATCGGGACAGGAAGTGTGGTAGGGTATGCAGTCTTTGACAGGCGCAGAAATCCGGCCAGTAAATTCAATAAACTGAATCGGACGAATTTGAAAAACCTTTTTAGGCGGTTTTGGCATAAACCCCCTTCCGTAGAAAGACCAGAAACCCGAGAACTCACCCCTACGCGCTTCTCAAAAGTGAAAAACTATCTATTTCAAGGATTGACATCCATTAAAAATTATTCAATTCGGCTTGGAGAGGATATTAAAATTCAATTGATACGGGGAGGGCGGTATCTAAAACCAAAGTTCAGGCACCTAGGCAGTCAAATGAAAGCTGGAGTCTCCGGGCTCGGAAAACGCTCTCGAAGAAGTCCAGTGCTTCAGCGGGAAAAAATCTCGCTCCCCCCACCAAAAAATGAATCAAAAATAAAAGGTCCAATACCCTCAAAGTCTCCATCTTCCCAGCAAATTGAACTCCACGGAATGCTGAAGCAAGCCTTGCCAACTATCATAGACCTATTACGCACACGTGAAATACTCAATGCAGAGGAATTGCAAACGCAGGCAGCCCTTTCTGCAATAGAAGTGCAGGAATGCATTGCTTTCCTAAGCGATCAGCGGCTTATTAGTGTTAAGATTGATCCGCACGATTTTTCGCCAAAGTATTGTCTTATTAAAGATTTTGACCAGAAATGGAATGAATTAATGAATTTGGATTACGATAAAAAATCTTTAACTGGAAATGGAGACAATTGAAGAGTAGAAAGGATAAATAGAAAAATTTGGTAAAAAAAGGGTGAAATGAAAATGGATATTAATAAAAACAATATTATATTGGGTCTTATGATTATTTGTCCAGGATTAATTGGTTTAATATTCTATTTAACAGTTCCTCTCTCTTATAAATTTCATGTGTACCTTTTTTCAATTATTATCAGTATTGTAGGGTGTATTTTAGGTTTGATTATCCTTGTATTTGGTTTCCCTGAGAAATTATTAACCTTGGGAATGAAACCAGGGTCCATCATGACTTTATGTGCTTTGGGAGTTTACTTTTTAATATCATTGGTGCTAGATCCTCTTGATTCTCCAGGATATTTACCACTTGGCCTCTATTTTGAGGCGCAGGCTGGGGTTTATTCGTGGTTTTATCTGAAGGAACAACGAAAGCGCCATTCTGAAACCTCCTCATAGTTACATTTTTTTAAGAGTTCCTTAGCTCCACTTAGAAAAATTGATGGTTTTTCGCAAAAATACTACCTTATTAAAGATTTTGACCAGAAACAAAACGAATTAATGAATTTGGATTACGATAAAAATCTTTAGGAAAGATAATAATTGATTCTCTAATCTTTCTATTAAGTTACATACCATGTTCCCGTTTCTTTTAGAGGAAGAAAATTCCATTTAGGGCTGAGTTTAAAATTATATATAATCAATAATGAGATTCAAATTGAATAAGTTTTAGAAATCCAACCGCAAAATATAGCGCTTCCCGCTTCAATTTAAAAGTAGAAAGAAAACTAAA
>CAYGYC010000512.1:0-2952 GCA_964353755.1 uncultured archaeon
GTTAGTTTAGTATGTATTTTATTTGTGATTTATGGCATTTTTCCCGATATTGCAATTCTATTAGTCATTCCATTAATGATTCCCCTCTTACTCCTTACGCTCGGATTTGGATTCCTCCTTGCAGTACTCAATGGAATTGTTAGGGATATAGGCAATTTGCTCTCGGTATTAATAACTTTCTTAATGTTTCTTACCCCGGTATTGTATGTTCTTCCTACTAGTGGCATAATAACAGTCTTTTCAAGATATAATCCTCTTTATTATTTAATTACAAGTGCAAGGGAATTAATTTTATTTGGGACTATCACTAATTGGGAGGGATTTATGATTGCCTGTTTGATATCTGTTATCGTATTCATAGTGAGTATTATTCTCTTTCATCTAACAGAAACAAGGATTGCCGAACGGGTGTAAATGCGTATTATTATGATTTTCACATTGAATATCAAGTAGAACGACCCACTTGGATGGTATAGAATGGACGATATTGCTATAAAAGTGGAACATGTTTTCAAAAAGTATTGCAAATTCTTACGCAGATCAATGTGGTATGGATTAAAAGATATTATAAAAAATTCCCTGGGGTTCAGTGCGCATTCTGAGAGATTAAGAAAAGATGAATTTTGGGCCTTAGATGATATATCATTTGAAGTTAAAAAGGGGGAAACCTTCGGCGTTATCGGACCAAATGGTTCAGGGAAAACTACGCTTTTAAAATTACTCAATGGCATTTTCTGGCCTGATAAGGGGAAGATCACCGTTAAAGGGAGGGTAGGCGCTCTAATTGAGATAGGCGCAGGTTTTCATCCCGTACTTACAGGCAGAGATAATATTTATATTAATGCAGCAATATTGGGAATGAAAAAGAAAGAAGTGGATGATAAGTTTGATGATATTGTAGAATTTGCGGATATTGGGAATTATATTGATACACCGGTAAAGTATTATTCAAGTGGAATGTTTATAAGGTTAGGATTTTCCGTGGCAATACATTGTGAACTCGCTATTTTATTAGTAGATGAAGTGCTTGCTGTAGGAGATAAAGATTTTCAAATTAAATGTTTGCAGAAAATGCATGAAATCAAAAAGAGAGGAACCACGATTATACTCATTTCTCATAATGAATATGCAATTCGTGAACAAACTGAAAAATGTCTATACCTCAATAAGGGGAAAATAAAATTTTTAGGTTCTACTGAAGATGCCCTAAGTCTCTATATTAGAGATACCTATGAAAATAAAATGTTGAAATCACGTGTTGAAGAGAAAAGAGAAATTAACTTAATTAAAAAAGGCAATATACTTTCGCTCAAATTTTTTGATAGTAATTGGAATGAAATCTCGTATATCGAATCTGGTCAAGAGCTTAATATTGTTGTTGAATGTAATTTGCGAGAAAAATTGAATAATCCTATTTTTGGGGTCAATTTCTATGACAATCAAGGGTTTTTATATTGTGCCAATAGTTATTATGAAAACGTTACCTTTGAAGATCTTCCCTTAGGGGCTATTCAGGTGAAAATTAAGATTCCAGAATTTCATTTACCCACAAAGAATTATGCATGCTCCGTCGTGATTGCAGAGGAAAATGTGGAGAATTTAGTGGATTGGCATGACCAGATCTATAAATTAACAGTAGGGCGCGCGAGAAATTCGCGCGGCGCGATTAAATTACAAACACAATGGGCAGTAGAAAAAATTGAGTAAAGTAGCCAGATTATTTATTATGTTGAAAAAATCCTAACAATTTGGCGTGCATTTGCTCCAAGATCAATTTATTATGTTTTAAACGGGCACAAAAGTGTCGTTATTTGGAAGTTACTCGATGAAGAAATTAGCAATTATTCCCAGTGATCCATTGGAGGCGTATAAGAAGAAGGGGACGGCCTCCGGGCTGAGGGGATATTACAATCCAGCACAATTTTTCGATCAGGTCTTTCTATTATCGTCAAAGGAAAAGAAGATCCGAAAGGAATTCGGGTTGATTATTGTACCAACAAAATTTGGTCAATTAAGAAATCAGATAAAGCAATTAGGGATTGACATTGTGAGGGCTTACGGCGGCTATTGGGCGTGTGATATGGTGTGCGGGAACAAGGTGAATGGGGTACCCATAGTGGTTTCCGTCCATGATCCGACACCAGCCTTAGTACACAATTCAATTAAAAGGGCTGATGTAGTGTTTTGTACCTCTAAGGAAGTGCGGAAAGTCGTTTTGAGAAAATTCAAAAAACGGGATAGAATCTGGTTATTGCCAAATCGGGTAGATTTTGAGGTAATGCATCCCTATCCAAAAAGGGATCTACTGGATTTGGATCGCCAATATCCCTTCAAATACAAGGTTTTACATGTCGGACGAAAATCAAGGGAGAAAAATTTGGGTACGGTAATAAAAGCGCTTAAGATTTTAGGGAAAGAGTATTGTCTTTTGGCTATTGGAAGCGGATCAGCGAAAGAATATATAAAGTTGGCAAAAGCAGCAGGGGTTTTAGAACAGATTTCTTTTATAGCATCAATAAGGAATGAACAATTAGCTCGATATTATTCTTGGGCAGATTGTGTATGTAATCCGAGTAGATGGGAAGGGTTTGGGGTCGTTTTAATAGAGGCGCTAGCGTGTGAGGCGATTGTTGTAACATCAGATATTGCTCCTATGAATGAGTATATAACGCACCTGGAAAATGGGTTGCTAGTGAAAGAGTATGAAACTCCTGTTGCATTGGCTGAAATGATAAATGTCGCCTGTACAAATCACCAGATAAGACAAAATCTCAAAGGTAAAGCGCGAAATAGTGTGAAAAAATTTGAAAAGCAACGGATAGATCGGTTAGAGGTCAGATATTATAAGAAGATTCTAGAAATGCAGCAAGAAGGGACTTTTAAAAGTACTTTTTGGAAAGGATTCCTAATATATATTGAAAATATGCTGCAATTTTTCAAATACAATATTCT
>CAYGYC010000513.1:0-2928 GCA_964353755.1 uncultured archaeon
ATACGTCGCCCCCCTTAAATAGGGCGCCATAAAGACGGTGAAGTTATCGTATCCCTGGCCCCCCGAAAATTCCCCCTGCACAATCCCGAGCCATTTGGCGGCGTGGAGAATCGCGACCATCGCGTGTCTTGCAGGAGTGGAAACGGCAGAGTGCCGCCAGCCACAAGGAGGCAGTCCATGCTTCAAAATCATGCGTAAATCCCACTCCTGGCAGAAGGGGCGCAGATCGAAGTAACGGAGCATATGAACATGAAGATCGCCTCTCAGATGGGCTTTAGATTGTTCTTCTTTCAATAAACGGAGCAAGGCATATTCTGAAGCGATTCGATCAGCAGCCCAGCTATGAATAGATTCCGGATTATCATATTGATTGGCGTTTTCTTTAATACCTTCGGTAAGGAGTTCTTCGTAGTCCATCAAGGGCATTCCGATTCGGGTATATCGTTTTCGAGCTTCCAAAAGGCCCATTTCCGCCAAGACAGAACAGCACATCTCTCTAATCTGGGGTCCAGACAACCATTGAACATTGGATTGAATAATTCTTTTCAAAAGGATCGAGGTAACTTTCTCTGCGGTATCGAGATTAATCCCCGTCTCACGCATCAATGAATCAATAATTCTCGCACTTTCGAAAGGTTCAACATCCATGCGAGACGTACGCACTTCTGGGAGTATTCCTTTCATTAGACGAGCATTTTCACTTGTACCCATTTTTTTTCACCATTATTAAAATAAATTTGAAGTTTAATTCTTTCTTCTTTTTTTAAGTTAAGAGATCTTACATCCTGTAAGTTGTTTTTTCCCATATATTGGTAAGTTATTAAATTCTTTTCTTGTTTTATAAAATTTTTTTGATAGTTTTATCTATAATTTTAGAGTAGGTTGCGAGTCGAACTTTCAGAATTTTCAAGGTAGGTTGACATGTTTGTGTTAATTTTTATGGAAATGTTTGAAGGATTTCTACGCCATTTTTGCAGTCTTTGGATAATATTACGTCCGATCATGCATTATCGATCCTTTATTTTCTAACAGAACTATAAAAACATAACGAACAAATAATGGACCTATAAAAAAGTATAAATTAAGAACTTAATTTCAAGAAATACTGAATATAAGAAAATTTAATATTTATATATGGTTTATTTTTAGTGCGTCATTGGTTTTCATTTAAATACTTAATTAGCTTCGCTCAAACAATCTAAATTTGTTGTAATATTCAGATATCACGGTCCTTTAAATCATTTCTCTTGCAGGTAAGAGTCAAAGTACAGGTGAGTGTATGCCCGAAATTCAAAATGTCTTTATTCTAAAGGACGGTATTCCAATCTTTCATGTGAATCCCATAACAAAATTGATAGATATGGATGTAAAAGTGGAATCGAAGACAAAAAATATGGATTCTGCCTTGATAGCAGGGTTTCTAAGTGCTATTGCAAGTTTTGCTTCTGAAATTGGCATTGGAAATCCCATTACTTACGAAACAAGTGAAATGAAATTCTCTTTTTTGACCCAGAATGACTTTTTATTCATATTAGGGACTACTAACCTCCAAGAATCGGATATTCAATTACTTTTGAAAGATATCGCGCAGAAATTTCTTGATATGATAGTACTCGAAAAAATCAATCCCAAGATCGCCGATCTCTCACCTTTCAATTTGAAAATGAAAGAAATTCTTTTACCCTATGTGCAAAAACTGAATTTATTGAAAGAGCCAGCCTTGCCCGAAAAATATGTTCAACTCGTCCCCCAAAGTCATATTGTTCCTGATGCTTTAGAAAAGCTTTCGGAAACCCGCCGCTTTCTCTTTAAACTTATCAACGGGGCGAACTCAATTTCTGATATTGCTAAGGCCACCCAATTAGACCCGCATACCTTATTTTCCATTTTACGGTCTTATACTAAGAATGGTTTGATAACTTTTGTTTAATAAAAAACCAGAATCTTATTTATTTTTTATTTTGGAAATAATCCAGGAAGATCGCCATA
The DNA here is from genome assembly GCA_964353755.1 of uncultured archaeon. Classification (GTDB taxonomy): domain Archaea; phylum Asgardarchaeota; class Lokiarchaeia; order Helarchaeales; family HEL-GB-A; genus CAYGYC01. Next base: position 1,990 of record CAYGYC010000513.1, read on the forward strand.
AATAAGTAATAGATGAAAACGAAAAATAGTAAGTAAAAATGTTGTTGTTCTTCTAATCTAGAAGTGAAAAAAAAAGAGAGGTTTTGGGTGATACAGGTCTGTTGTAGCAGCCTCTACGTTTAGAAGCCCTTGATTGCGAGACCGATATCGCCTTTGGTTACTTTCTTTCGTTTTGCATGGCGTGCGAGAACGAGAGCACGTTGTGTTAAATCGATAGATTTCTCTTGGAGCCAATCAATCAAATAACCAACTGCATCACGAGCGACGATTTTTGCACCTACGCTCGCCATTAAAGCCCGGAGAGGGCTCCATGCAAAATACCGTTTCTTTGCCATATTTTCTCCCTTCAATTATATCTTTTTCTTTACTTTATGAGTTAATTTTTTTTTTGAAATCACTTTTTTTAAATTAGCGATTGTCATATTGTAAAACGCAATGATCCATATTTAAAGTTTTAGTAATTTTGTCGTTAAATCATTAGTAATGGCGACCCACTCGTGTGTATTTCGAGATTGATCGATTTTTGAAAATTAACTTTTCCAGCTATCATTGATCTTATGGACACTTGATCGATCAAAAAAAGCGCCCTAGTACATATCAGTGATGGAAAAAAAAGGGATGATTCTCGCGCGCGCAAACTCTTAGTTGTTTTAGCTACCTCTTTGAAATTGGACTGCTTCAATAATTTTTGAAAAAGTAAGTACAATTTCAATTTACTAGAAAAGTATTCTCTTCTGTGACGCGCACATGAAAATATGAAGAAATTTAGGTTTATAGGGGATTTCGGAAAAATTATTAAAAGAGAAGTCCTATCAATTCCGAATCTGAAGTTAAAATTAAAACATTGGAATATAATTCATGAACTTGACAAAGTTGTTTCTGATAATTGATATATTTAAAAAAGAGAGCGAAAATCTTTATACCAACAAGAGATAATTA
>CAYGYC010000514.1:0-2925 GCA_964353755.1 uncultured archaeon
CATAATAAAACTATACATTTGAAATAAATCTTGATTTGGAGCAACGATACAAATATCTATATCACTTCTGGGTGTGGGATTTCCATTTGCATAAGAACCATATAAGATTATTCCAAGAATTCGAGGATTTACTAAAGCAAACTTGAAATCCGATTCTATTTGTGGAATTATTTGGCCATCAACCACTGCTTTATCATCTCTTGGAATGAAGGGATAGAATTAAGAGTCTCTTTGAGAGTTGTCCAAATAAGCTCATCAACAAGTCCATTATAATCATGCACGATCCGATTTCTGAGTCCATTTAATTTTTTTAACGTAAGAAAAAGATCATTGGAAATGATATTTTCGCGTAGAAGAATTTGAAAGTTGGTATAATCATCTTTGGGCTCTATATTCAAATCTTTTATAACCATAGCCGAAATATCCGCAAGCACTTCTATTATAGATTGAGTCACATGATATATTGGTATATCTTTTCATAATTATTGGTTTGTTCAAGATCCTGAAAATCACTTTCCTGAATCCATTTACTAAGTAAGTTATAATAATGATTCAAAAATGAAAATTTATCAATATATCTGTTTTTTCGTTTTTCATCCATGATTTTCACTATTTATTCTCATGAAAGAAGAATATATAAATTTCTTGAATTCAATAATTGAAATAATAACGGTGCATAAACTAATTGAGAGGGCGCATTACGAAATAGGGGGAATTATTATCGAAGAAATAATGAGGAAAAGCCGTGAAACTAATAAAACTTTTACGTAATAATTCTTTTTTTCAGTAAAAAGTCATTAATGTGTCATTATTCAAGAACAGAACTTTTTTTTATTGATCAAAATAACTTTTAGTATGGTCGCCATAATTCTTAGTTATGAATTTCAAGGAACGCATTTTAACTACTATGAACCATGAGGAACCGGATCAAGTCCCCGTTATGAGTTTATTGAATGAGCCGGCGGTATTAAATCAAGTTGAAGGGACGAAAAGCGTCAGTTATTTTAACTATCTTAAAAAACCAATTCTGAAAAACATTATGAAAGGATTTATGAATTGGGATCGGTTTTGGAATTGGGAATTTCTCAATATTTACAAAAGAATCGCTGAAGTGAGCATTAATTTAAAGTTTGATGCGACCTGGCTTATATATCTTCTGTTTAAATTGAAAAAAGAAAAAACTATGCCATTAGGGTTTGCGTGGTATGATATCTGGGGTAGAATGTGGGATTTGCAGGTAGACCAGTTTGGAAATCCCTCTCCCTATTACATCAAAGGATATTGCCCTACCGAAGAAAAATGGGATGCGTGGGTCGAAGAGCAGGCTCCCTTATTTGATAAAACCATTCAATATATAACCAAGTTTTTTAAAAAAATTGTTGACACGGTAGGGAAACGGATTTATATAATCGGATTTGCGGCGCCAGGTATTTTTGAGAACAGTTGGCAACCGATAGGATTTGTCGAATTTACGAAATATCTGTATGAAAAGCCCAAATTTATTGAGAAAGTTGTGGAATTCCAAACTGAGTTCCATCTCAAATATCTTGATGCCATTTGTAAAGCGGGTAATGAAATTATTCTCTATGGCGATGATTTGGGACATAAGAAAGGATTATTAATCAATCCGAAATATATCGAGCAGTATTTTGGTCCTGCCTATCGACGCATTGCCGAATTTATCCACAAGCAAAATAAAAAACTCATCTTTCATTCTTGTGGAAACATATACAAGTTGCTGGATAAATTCATCGAGTGGGGATTTGATGGGCTTTTGACACTCGAACCCACGGCTTCAATGGACCTAGAGCAGGTAAGAAAACTGGTTGGGCATAAATTGGTGTTAATTGGCAATATTGATGTTTCCTATCTATTAGTCCGGGGGTCTAAGAAAGAAATCGAAGATGCTGTTAAGAAAGCCATCAAAGTTGCTGCCCCCGGAGGCGGATTCATCTTATCGCCTGCCCATAATCACGTGGAAGTCGACCCCGCTCGGTTGCAGTGGTTGGTCGAAGCCGCCCACGAGTTTGGGAAATATCCTATTCAAGTCTAGAGAAAAAAGTTAAAATAAATTCTTAAGGTTAAAGGATGATTGATTGTTACAAACCACTGCTTTAAGATGAGGAGATACTATGGCAGAAGACAGTTCATCTAATCTGGTAAAGGAATTAGAAGCCCAGCTTAAGGAAAAAGAGAAGACCATTAATGATTTACAAGAAGAAATTTTTAAATTAAAAAAAACTGGAGAAGAAAAGCAAGAGAAATTTGAAGAGCAAATTTCTAAAATTGCTGGAGAACAGGACAAGATGAATGCTACCCGCGATGAAAAAATTAAATCCTTAGAGAAGGAAATTCAAGCGGGTACAGAACAAAGAAAGGTATTCAAAGAGCTTCAAGAAAAATTTAAAGTGTTACAAACTTTATTTGATAAGACCAAGAAAGAACTAGAGAGGCTTACCGCAGAAAATGGGAGGATGCAACAGGAAATCGATAGATATGAATCGAAAGGAAAAACAGGGAAAAGCCTGAAAGAGTTGCAGACCATAGTCGATAAAAAGGAAGCTGAAATTCATGAATTAAACTTAAAACTTGCGGACTCACAAGGGTTACAGAAAGAATTAAAAAATGATCAAGGTGCCATCACCAAGGCCTTTGAACAGCAGCAGGATCGCATTAAGGAACTGGAGCAAGCAAATCAGCGGCTCTCTACAGGTTTAGATGCTCAAAAGATCAAAGCTTACGATGATTTTGTTAGTCAACTCCAAACGGAATTGAATCAAGTGAAATATCAATTAGCAGAATCAGAACGAATCCGAGCAGAGCAGCAAAGTAGTATTCAACGATTCGAATCATTAGCAGGGCAAATTACCACGCAGCTAGAACAGCAAGAGGCTGCTCAAGCACCGCCTCCACCACCTCCCCCCC
>CAYGYC010000515.1:0-2918 GCA_964353755.1 uncultured archaeon
CTACTGTTGCAGAAGCAAAAACTTATATTGAAGCCTTGCATAAGAATGGAATATTTCCGAACCTGTTGGCAATTGCGAATGGGTCAAGCCATGGCAATGTTTTTGATAAAAATGGGAGACCTATTGAAAAAATTACGATAGATATCCCTCGCACCATTGAGATTGCGAAGGCAATCGCCCCCTATGGGGTTAAACTTGCGCAGCATGGAATTACAGGAACACCCCTCGAGTTAATTGCCAAACATTTTCCCAGAGGCATGATCCTGAAGGGGAATGTAGGAACGCACTGGATGAATATTGTGTGGGATACGTTGAAAAAATTCGATTCTACCCTTTATGCGAAAATCTGGAACTGGACCCTCGAGACATTTAAACCCAAAAATCCAGGAAAATCCGATGAACAAATCTTCGGCACAGACGGTAAATATGGAATCATCAAATTCTACGATGAAATTTACAAAATTGACGCTGAAACGACTGAGGCGATACGTGTTGCTGCCCATAATGAAGCTCTCAAATTCTTGAAAGCATTTAATAGCAGAAATTCAGTCGATCTCGTTAAAAAAGCTCTTTAATTTTTTATTTTTGCTGTTTAAAAGAATACATTTTACAACATATCTATAAATTCGTAGAATAATTTATGAAAACCCCGTTGAATTTTTCCAAATGCCATTTTATTCATCAACCATTACTTTTCTAAAAAAATTGCCGCGATTTAAGTGCAATGGTTCATATTTAAATATAGAAATTTCTAAATTTCAATATTAGTAGAAGAATTATTAGTGATTTGGGACAACTATGGAAAAATTAAGTATCTTAGACGTTCTTTTAACGTATAAAAACGATTCTGATAAGATAGCTATTTTGGGTAAAGCAATTGAAATGATTATTGACTATTTTGATAGCGTTAGTGCGAGTTATACAAATTTAAGTGAAAATATGCAGAATATAGCTAGGGTTGTTACGCTATTAGATGATGAAATAAAGCGCATAGAGGAGGAATTAATGAGTTTAAGGCGAAATATTACCGCTAATATTTCCAAATTGGAGGATACGGTGACTACGAGTGTTTCCAAACTGGAGGATACCGTAAAGGGAACAACCCAACGGACTCCTGGTGGTGCTGTAGCAACTTCTGTAGCCGCTGCCCCGGTTCAACGAACTAGAATTGTTGAAGAAAACTTGATGAGACCTTCGCAAATTGGTAGACCCGGCGGAGGGGCGCCCCCAGGACCTGGTCCCGCTCCCTTAGGCGGCGGAATGAGTATCCGCAGTGCTATGATGGCTGAAATTAAGCAACGAATACATGGACCCGGTGGTGCAGAAGCACCTGGAAGCCCCGTAGTTCCCACTACTCCTGGAACCGCCATAGCGCCCGGAGTTCCGACAGCTTCTTCAGCCGGACAGTCTTCAGGAGAAATGGGTGGGGGATATCTTCCGAAAATTCAGCAGCCGAAAGAAGCAAAGTCCTTAGAAGGGGGTCTAGTTAGTAAGATGAATAAACTATTGGATACTAAATTTCAGCAAATGACTCCGACGGTGGGTGCGCCTCCAAGCGGTCCGCCGTCCGCAATGGCGCCTCCACGCGCGCCTCCCTCAGCACCGCCCATGGCGCCCTCGTTCGCACCACCTTCAAAAAAGGAGGAGAAAAAACCAGACAAGAAAAAAGAGGAGAAAAAACCAGACAAGAAGAAAGAGAAGGATAAATCCGATTCCCAATTAACTGATATCGAAAAAAAGATACGCGAAAAATTAGGATGATTTATTATAGCTGGGTTATTTACTCTTTTTTAAAATATTAAAAATTTTATTCTTTTTTTACTGTTTTAATAAAATTTGAGGGATTTTTTTTTAAAAAAAAGAATTTCAGAGCCGTCCATTTTAATAAAAGAGTGAGTAAGTTATTTAAATTTTGAAAAGAAGAAATCTTACCAAGTGATAATTAAATACAACCAATATAGTTTATGGATGGATGTTAATGGGAACGATTAAGTCATTTAAAAAAGTGCTGCGAGACCATGGCTTCTATATGGTAAGAAATGAGAAAAGTATTCAATTCATTAAACATGACCCGAAATTGGGCGGTGTTTACGCGGAAGTCAGCGATGAAACAGTAATAAGAATTCAGGATGCCGATTATACCAAGACGTTTCAATCGCGGAAGGATTTAAATCAGTTTTTACAAAATTTAGAACAGAACATGAATTTTGTTAGCCCGGAATTAGTGCGTATTTTAGAACGGAATCAGATTAAAGGTCTTCTGGAAAAAATTACTCCCCAAAACTAATTTTTATTTTTTTTAACACAATCTTACGGGTTGACCTAAGGCCTCCCCAGGCAATCCTTTATTGAATATCGCTCGTACCACCCCTTTTCTTCCATGTGGAGCGACAATTTTTCCTTTTAAAACTTTACCACCTGATGATATCCATTCGACTTCTTTTCCAATGAGCCTTGTAGCTTCCTGATACGACATATTAAAGTCTAATAAGATATGCTTCGTATATTGCGTATGACGACTTCGTCTGTAACTTACGACAAGACCAGCCTTTCCCTTCAGAATAGTTACTGCCATTACTTAGACCTCTTTTTATTGGTTCTTAAACATTTTTCCTATTAAATAAATTTACTTACATCAATAAGACAATTCTTAAAAATTTTTTTCTATTAAATCATTTAAGTAGTTCTATTAAATCATTTAAATTTATATTGTCGAAACTATTAGCCAAAATTCTATAAACAATTACAAAATGCTATAAAAATCTCCGAAGAAAAATGCGCAACTGAAGTAAATGCGCAAATAAGTTCCAAAGGTTTAAATAGCAGGAACGGATAGAGGTATTTGACCCCGTCATTTCTCATATAGTGGGTCCTCAAACGACTGGAAGCGAATGGCGATTTTCGGAAGAAATTCCCCC
>CAYGYC010000516.1:0-2917 GCA_964353755.1 uncultured archaeon
AATTATGAATTTTTTGTTCATTCTGAATACGTTCTATCCAAATATAGGAGGTGTTGAGAATGCAACATTTGAGATTTGTCAACGATTGAAGGAAAGATCCCATAATGTGTATGTTTTGACCACGGATAAAACGAATTATTCCCCCCACAATGAGAAATTACCTTTTTGGGAGGAGATTAATGGAATTCAAATATTTCGGGTGCGATTCGGGCTGCGGATTTTGGGAATTCCATTAAAAGCTATCTATTTAGCAAAGAAATTCAAAATTAATTACATTTATATTACTGATTTTTGGGGATTTTCTGCCCTTTTACTTAAAAAGATGTTTCGCATTCCGTTCGTTTATGTGTTAAATGGGTTCAATCCCATTTGCCCGCAGGGGACACTTTTTTCTACGGAACTTTGTAGAGGGTTTGAATTAGTGAAGTGTTTTAAAAAGTGTCATCAGTTTTCCCTCCGCTTCTTGTTTACGCTGTTTATTACGCGATTACTGTTATTAGAGGCGCAACCCGTTATTGCTGTAAGTAAAGCAGTGCAAAATGCATATTTGTATTATTGGGGAAGAATTCCAATTAAGTTAATGTATTACGGCGTTGATTTAGAAAAGTTTAAACCCTATCAAATTCCTGCTTCCCGGGCGCCTTATCATTTGAGTGCGACTGATAAATGTATTCTCTTTTTCGGACGTCTGATTAAGGAACGCGGGGTGCAGGAATTTTTATCGTATTTTAATCGCGTGCTAGAAAAAATAAAATGTAAATTGATTATAGTTGGTGGGGGTCCTACCCTTTTAGATATAAAGGCACGAATAAATGAGTTGAAAATACAAACAAATGTGACAGTGACGGGGTATTTGAGAAATCAACGGTTGGTTGAAATAATAAACTTGGCGGATATTGTTATTTTACCAATTTTATTCCCCGAACCGCTGAGTTTGGTCGTTTTGGAATCGATGGCCTGTGCAAAACCTGTTATCAGTTTTAAATTAGGTGGAGTAAAAGAATTGATAGCAGATAGAAACACGGGATTATTAATTCCGCCCCAAGATTGGACACAATTTATTAATGGAATCATCCAATTATTAGCAGATAAAGAATTATGTGTAAAGTTTGGAATGGCGGCGCGTCAGAAAATAGAACAATCTTTTAATTGGAATCAATTTATGGATAAATTCTTACAAGAATTAAACAAATGAAGTGTAATTTGTGCGAATAGGGATTATCAGTTCAGGAACGCTCACTGATCGCATCCCTCCGGAATATGGGGGAGGGATTCAGAAATATGTCTGGACTTTAGGGAGGGAATTAAATAACTTAGGACATGAAGTGCACATTTTCACTTGTCAGCAACATAATCAATTGAAAGAAGAACGTATTGATGGAATTCATATTCATAGAACTGCGAGACTGCAAAAAACGAAGAACTTTGCTACGCTTATCTTCGGATTCAAGACTCTATTAAAGATTTTTAAAATACAAAAAGAACAGGGGAGATTCCATATCATACATGCCCAGAGTAGAGTCTCGGGTTTTATGATAAGCACTTTTTTACCACGAATACCATTTATCTCTACAGCTCATAATTGGGATATTGCTTTAACATCTCCAGGAACACTCCTGACGTCCATATCCTATGCCATCCTCTGGTTGATTGAAAAACGAGTTTATGTCCACAGCGATAAGATTATTGCACTCACACATTTTTTTCAACAACATTTGATACAGCGCTACAAGATTCCAGCAGGAAAAATCCAGGTAATTCCAAATTTAATCAATGTTGTTGAATGGACGGATATTCCAAAGGCAGAACACTTAAACATGGCAAAGAGAAATTTTACTCCATTTTTACTATTTGTAGGACGGTTGGAGAAAGAAAAAGGATTAGAATTTCTTTTAAAAACATTTAAAATTATCACCTACCAAAATAAGACCTTGAATTTAGTAATTATCGGAGGAGGGTCCTTAAAAAATAAATTGATCGAAATGAGAACAGATTCCAAATTTCAAGATATAGTACGCATTTTAGGTAATATTAGTGAAAAACATTTATTTTATTTATTAAAAACGGCGGAAGCATTAGTTCTTCCCTCTCGATTTGAAATCATGCCAACGGTCGTTCTTGAAGCATGGGCTGCGGGATGCCCAGTAATTGTTAATAAATATTGTGGGGTTGAAGAATTAATTCGCGATAGACAGACAGGATTACTTTTCCAAATGGATCAACCAAATCAATTCTATTCACTCATCCAAGAATTATTGAGTAACCAAGAATTGAAGCTGAAACTAATTCAAAATGCTAAAAAACAGGTAGATACTGCTTATAATTCCTCGCTTGTCGTTAAAACCATTATTGATTTATACCAGAAGCTTGTGAAAATACCGCTAAAAGACATTTATGAGTAAAAAAGTAGAGGTTTGAACTTATATCCAACCTTTTTTTTCATTTAGGCTCATTTAATAGAATCTAATGAAGTTATTTTTTACTTTCTATATTTTGACTCTTATTTCAGGTTATTCTAATTCCTCTCGTATAATTGGTAAACTGCGGATACGGAGAAATGTGTCTTCTAATACTACAATTGCTCCCTTAAGTAACGATTTCTCAATTTCCTTCCATGACTCTTTAATTCGGTTACACATATTATCTATATGTGTATTACGAAGACGAAATATAATGATAGAAGGTGTTGATTCACCAGAAAATGCTAATAAATTACCATAATCCAGATCATGAGTTATAATAGTTTCTTTATTTTTTCTGGATTCTTCAATAATTGCCATATCATTAGCTTTTGCCAGTCCAATATCGCCTACATGGCGAGTTTTATGACCTTTGGATTTCAATCGTTTACCTAATTCTCGTGGTATATTCATATTCAATAGGAATTTCATTAGACTGCCGCTTCTTTCAAAGGTAT
>CAYGYC010000517.1:0-2914 GCA_964353755.1 uncultured archaeon
TGTTACCCGTTTTATCGCTTTAAACGGGCTATCATATCGAGGTTTAAACGCGCTTGTGACGGCGTTGGGGCGTAGATCCTCCTTCTTCATCAGCAAAGCAGTCAAAATGGAGAAGTTGTCTATCCAAATCGAAATCGTTAAGCCAACGGTCGATTTCTTCATATCTGATCTAGTATGCAATTGAAACTAGCAGCTGTAACAATTGTTGGCTTGCTTGTGGTTGCCTCGCTGTCTGTGGCTGGTTGCACCAATCCTTTGACTTCAACCACTCAAAACGACGATCAACGTTTTGCTAACTTTCTCACACAGAAGTACAGTTCGGAAGGTAACACGACGATAACAGCGTTTTCCAAGCAACACGATCCAGATCTTAATCGCGACTTCTTCGTCGGCGCTTACAAAGACGTCAACGGTACGACGAGCAACATGAAATTAGCGACCGCACAAGACAAGGCAGATGCACAACAGACATTCAAAGCGCTTGTGCAATACTACCGCACCCACGGCTACCCGACCAACTTTATGGAAAATGAGACTGTCTGGGCAAGCATTACTTCATTATTCCCATTAGCGGGAGCAGTTGCTGTGTGGAATACGACTCCCGACGATTACAAACCATACACAAGCGCCCCCTACATTGTGTACGGGGCGACGCTGAGTTCGCTTTCTTCCGGCTCACAAGCTGTAAGCACCCCGACGCCCAGCGCTAAAAAGAATGTGAACGTCACCGCGCAATATCAGGGAGTTTACACGCCGTCGGGACAATATGTGACCACGCCAAAACCCGGATATCAATATGTCAAGTTCTACGTAACTGTTACGAACCTGAATGACACAGGACGAGACATCGGAAGCACTTATAGCTTCAAGCTCTTCGATTCGCTCAATGAAGGGCACAATCCGACCTACGTTTCAGGAATCGGCGACCAGCTCGTCACTAAGAGCAAATCGATGCCGGGAGATAAAGTGTCGGGAACGATCGTGTTTGAAATTAAGCAAAACGCGAAGCCGAAGCAGCTCGTCTATGATGATTATTATAACTCAGTCACGATAAACTTGTGAGCTTGGGCAGATTTCATAGTCGCATCGAGCAGATACTACAGGGAGGTCAAAAAAGCGCCCTTCCATAAGTTTTAATATACACTTACTGACCGGACTGCTGGCATTTGTTCGACCAACCTATATGAGATATAGAATCTACTGAGGTAATCCACTAAGGTTCAAGTAAGCTCTTCTTCGCCAGTTGAAGATTCGTCAGTGGAAAGGTCGCCAAGAGTGGCAATCATCGGCAGCAAAAATGGAGAAATCGCCTGCGAAACGCTTTTAATCTTTTCATAGATGTCTTCTCCGTCAGTTGAGGGGGCATCTTTTTTACTTCCGTTCTGGCTTTGCTGAAGCAGGGCTAGTCCTACTAATACCAACCCATATTCATACCGTGCCTTTAAAAGCTCTGTATTTTTCACATCTGCCTTGAGCTCAGTAAGTAGGTGAATGTTATGGACGTTAATGTAAAAATCATAGCCCCCTTCGATAGCTTGAACAAGAAGCGCGCTATTTTCGTTAAATCCGTGTAGCTCCCACTGTGCTCTCTCTACTTCAATAACGTTGGGAAGAGCCAAACGAGAGCTAGACTTCTTCGCTTTTCCATTTTCATCTGAGGAGGGTAAAGATTTTTTGCCACCAGTACGCGATGGAAGTTTCGTTTCAGCCTGCCCCACAGTGATATAAAAATCGGAATTAAATGGATCTTTAGGGCGAGAATCTGTGACTTCACTAACGAAGTGCAGCAAATCGTCGACATTAACTCCTAGGGGAAGAAACCCGGTAAGAGTCGCGGTTCCATTCCATAGGGCAATATCGCGATTTTCAATCGCAACGCCATTTGCCTGCAAAAAGTAGTTCCCTCTATCGTCGGGGCGACTAAAGTAGTCGTTTGCGGCATCAGTTCTGTAGCGAATGCGAAATCCGCGGTTAATTGCACAATACTTCGGATGATCTATTGGAAACAGGTCAATGAGCTCAAAATAAGTCGGAAATTTTGCTCCTACATACTCTTCGCTCGCACTAGGCTGACTTACGAGATTGAAGGGGTGTGGCAGTCGTACGCCTTCCAAAAAAAGCTTAGAAAGTGTAGGAGACTTCTTCATCATTTCTGATAGGACATCTGCAAGGGGTTTTGACTCCTTCAATTTGTCGCCGATATCTTCTTGCCTCCGACGCTGCTTAAGCGCTTGCAACCCTTCGTGAGTTTTTATCAAACTCTCCAAACGGGTTTCTATGGCTGATTTTAGTTCTCCATCGCGTAAGCGATCGCGGCTGTTCATGAACAAATCTTCCCTAGATCGACCGTCGAACTTGCTGCAGTCAAGCACGATCAGTAATGAATCTGCCAAGTAGCTCATATCGACTGAGCGACGCGAGAAAAAGGCTTTTGAAATTGCACCATGAGTTTGACCGTTAACGACAAAAAGGATACCTTCGTGTTTTTTGAATTTTTCTTGCCCGCCTCGTTTGAACACAAAAATCGAGGCAGCTATTTCTTGCCCGTTGACGACAAGGTCGCTCGAATACGGAAAACCTTCTTCAACATTCTGGTTCCGATCATCAATCAAACGAACTGTTAGCCCAGCAAGTGTCGTTTCGAGAGATCGCCCCGTATAACCTTCTCGCCTTTCGTACAACCGAATCGGAAGTGCTAATGTTGGCATTAAAAGCGAGAGCCTATTGTATAGATCAAAGAGGATGTTTGTCTTTAAGCCAGGCATCTCGTATTCATAGAGTTTTATAACTGTACCCCACTGGAGTTGTCTTTCATATGGTTCTGGGTAATCTCCTGGCAATATAGGTAGTCCATCGCTATTAAACCGAAAAACGTGCTCCCCTGGCGCCAGATAACGATATGTAGAGTTTTTCA
>CAYGYC010000518.1:0-2906 GCA_964353755.1 uncultured archaeon
ATTGGTCAAAAGTTTCCCTGATATCTTACATCTAGAAGATTACCAAATTATCATCTTACAAGAAGTGCTGACTATCCTTGGGTCAAAAAAGTTGGAGAATATCCAGAATTACTCATTCATCCAAATACAGCTCAAAAACGTAAAATTCTGTCGGGAGATATCGTGGAGATATGCACAAATCACGGAATCATAACTCATAAAGCAAAAATTTCTGGAAAAATTAGAGAGGACACTGTTTGTGGAGTTTATGGGTGGAGTTTTCCTGAGAAAAAGAGTAATGAAGAAGAATATTTAGAAACAAATATTAATTTCGCATGTTCTTTTTATCCTCCATATGATCCAGTTATCGGAATCAATTGTCTTCAAGGAGTTATGTGTGAAGTAAGAAAAAAACAGAGCAATTCCCTTGCTTGATCATGCAATCTTCCGAGAGGACACTGTTTGTGGAGTTTATGGGTAGTTTCACAGTTCTAAAACGAGAAATTGATGAAAATAAATTTAATGAAGAGAATGCAAATTTTTGTATTCAATTCGTTATCGAATGTGCAATTTCTCTTCAGAAAATAAAGTTTTAACGGAAAAGAATCAGGAATTTAAAAATAGGACAAAGTAATGATATCAAAAAATGAATATATGATGAAAGATGGTCGTTAAGAAAGAGTTTATTGTGGTCAAAAGTGGTAAAACCAATATACCTTTTACTCGTTCAGTGGGTCAAGGAATTTACGATGTTCAGGAGTTCGATACCGAAGAGGAAGCAATTAAATATATAGAAACGCATGATAACAGAGTTTCTGATTATCAAATTTTCAAAAAGTTTAAGGACGTGCAAATAAGAAGTAAATAAAATCTCTTAATGTTGAAAGAGATAAATTTGAAATAATATAAAAAAAATCAAGAGCAAAAAAAGCAATTCAACCGCATTTAAGTTAAATTTTTGGTTGATTTTATTCATTTTCTTTTAAGCAATGGGAGGAAGAAGTGGATGCGCTATCAGGAGTTATACGAGAATTTGAAGGATTCGGAAAATTACAAGGCGCTCCCGTCACACACCGCGCAGCAGGTTTTGAAGCTCTTGGATAAGAATTGGAAGTCGTTTTTCAAGTTGATCCGCCAGTGGAAACAGCATCCCGAGGACTTTCAGAAGAAGCCGGAACCTCCGAAGTATAAGCCAAAGGAAGGGGAGAATCTGGTGATTTTTACGAACCAACAATGCCGGATCAAACATAATAAAGAGACTGACAAGGCGGAACTGTGGTTTCCCAAGCAGGTGCTCCCGCCCATTGTTGTCAATGCGCAGCGGGTGCCTACGAAGATTAATCAGGTCCGCGTGTTACCGATCTCGAAATTCAAGTCCTATGCCTATACTGTGGAGATTGTCTATGAGAAGGAAGTCGAGGATGCCCAGCTGGATAAGAGCCGGATGATGGCGATTGATCTCGGGGTGCGGAATACCGTGACCGTGGTGACGAATCTGGGGCTCCGTCCTTTCATCGTACGGGGAGGCGTGATTAAGAGTATCAACCAGTATTATAATAAACAGCGGTCCGATTTGCAGGCAATGAATGCGACCTACGGCATTAGACGGGATACAAAACATTTGCAAAAGTTGCGGCGGATCCGGAATAATAAAATTACGGATCTGTTCCATAAGCTGTCCCGGGCGATTATCCAGTACGCGGAGCGGTGGGGGATTGGGACGATCGTGATCGGGTATAACGAGGGGTGGAAGCAGCGGTGTAACATGGGGAAAAAGAATAATCAGAACTTCGCGTATATCCCCTTCCATAAACTCGTGGATCAGATCCAGTATAAAGCCGCGCTCTTGAGCATCGCGGTGGTGCAGATCAGGGAGGATCACACGAGCAAGTGCTCCTTTCTGGATAAGGAGCCGATTGAGCATCATGAAAAATACGTGGGGCAGCGCGGCGTCTCGATCAATGGCAAGGTGTGTCGGGGATTGTATAAAACGAAAGAAGGGAAAATCATCAATGCTGACGTGAACGGGGCATATAATATATTGCGAAAGGCATTCCCGGAAGCGGTCACAACGGACGGGATTGAGGGATTAGGGTTAGTCCCCTATGCGGTAACCTTTGCCGCATTAGAGCAGTTTGCTAACTTAAACTCCCCGCATAAAGTACTCCCGGAAGTGACCACAGCGGACGGGATAGATGGAATTGGTCGCCAGATTGAGGCTACCGAGGCCGGTGGGTCCGATGACGAGATTATATAATAAAAGTATCAGAGTATTGATACTTTTTATAAGATCTAAGGACCTACTTTTCCGGCAAGGAATTTTAGCACATTGGTATAGCGCTTGATTTTCTCCTCGGACTCCTTTTTGTCTTTCTCGTATTGCGTTTGGGTCATTTCACCAGCTGCAAAGCGGGCATCGATTAATTCGAGCTTCTCTTGATAATGTTTTTCATCATCTTTTATCTTTCTAGTCCAGGTACTAATCTTCGTTTTAAAGAGATGCGTTTTATTGTCCAGGGTTGTAAGTTTTTCTTCATATTCGGATCTCAATTTCTTAAAAGCACTTTCGGTTACCTTTTTAGTGCGATAGGCTTCATTCAAATTTTTTAAGCGGTCCTGAATTTCCCTCTTTTGTGTTAATTCTTCTTCAAACGGGAGATCTCGTTTTTCTGCGTTGAGTTTTTCTCGCTTGGCTTTAATTTCTTTAATTTGCTCTTTAAAATTTTTAATCTTATTTTCTATATCAGGCGTTATCTCCACTTTTGAAACCATGGCTCCTAAATCTTCAAGCTTTTTTCTGATATCATTCATCGATTCATCAAGCTGTTGAAGCTCCACTCTCAGAGCGATCTGTTCCATAACCTCTTCAGAAAGCCCTTCAGGTTCCTTTTCACTAGGCGCAGCTTCTTTTCCACCAGGACCCGGTT
>CAYGYC010000519.1:0-2905 GCA_964353755.1 uncultured archaeon
CGATGTACGCGTGCTGCTCCCGCACATCACCCTGGATATTATGAATCTTCACCGGACTTGTCACCAGTTGCATCTCGATAAAAGGCATAGGATAGATTTTACCTGTCCTTGTCTCCTCTGGCAAGAGAATAGGCAGATAAACATTATCGCCGTAGGTGTCTGTGACTGTCACCACGCTTTCATCGATGTTATCCTTGTTATAATCCAGTGTGTAGCCTATTGTGTTTCGTATATCGAGTCTTGGGTCAAAACTAAAGTAGCTCATATGCCACCGATAATCATTCTACGATTCATCCTGAGATACCGCTTGTATTCTTTCATCCAGAGATTAGGGTCAAGCACCACCAGAGCATTATTGCTCTTGATATCCGCCAGTGTTATCTCGTTGAGGCTACTGAATTTCTTACTTAACTCATAACATGCGAGACGCACCACTGCCTGCTGAAACAAAAACTCATTGAAATACGGTGATTCCTGCCAGTAATCCAGATAAAGGGCTTTCGCTGTCGAAGGAATAATGGTGTAGCCTGCGCTTGCATAGATGACTACCTCTCCATACTCAGCGTTTGTCACCCAGGTGTACGCAGGATGCTCATGCCCGTCGACATCGATCCAGTGTCCTGAGATATCTGTCGCGCAGCTTAAGAAACTGCCTCCGACCATACCATCCCCGCCTGAGTCCGCTATCGGATAGTGTTTCGTATGGAACTCTGTGTTTACGCCATCCCATAGTACGCCTGTTGTCACGTTGCCATCCGGTGTCTCACCTTTTATGTATGTATGTACATCATGGAGGGCATACCGGTAACTGTTCCATACCGCATTCGCTATCGTGTCATCATCGACGCTCTTTGATTCAGGGAGTCCCATTGTCTGCCGGACGTCTCTTACAGCATCCCAGGGTAATATGAAGAACTCATCCTCATATTTAGCGATGTTGCCGCTTGCGTCTGTGACCGTCACCCTGCTGTAATATCTCCCATAGGTGGCTGTTGAGGTCAACGGGTAGTTATAGTAATAATCATCATGTGAGACATCATGCGACATGTTCACGGATTTTACAAGCCAGTGACCGCATTGGTCATAGATGTTTTCTTTTATCGCGGTTGGCGTGACTTTTATGCCGTCACGGTCCCTGACGGTGACACGATGGACATATGTCTCTCCTCTCTGAAAAACAGAAATGTTAATCCCTCCTTTTTAATTCTTAATTATTATTTTTAATGATTAATGGCTCCTCGTTCTTCCCATAAAGTATAAACGGCTGCTCATTCTTGCTATATATCGTATATGGCGTCCCTATAGATGGGAGTACGCCTCCGACAAATGTCAATGAATCCGTTATTGTTATTGTATCAGAGAAACTTAATGAGGTCTGGATGAAACTAAACAAATCAGTGATACTGATATTGTCAGCGAGAGGCTTAAAGAGCCTCATCGTATAGGAATCAGACATGAACATTATGTCTGTTGCATCTTTATGGAATAATTTTATGAGACTATCTAACAGGGTGACTGTGTCTGCTTCCCCGTATGTGTTTCCTTTTGTCGCGATATCGGTTATCGTCACAATGTCTGCGAGGGCTTTCGTCAGTTTCTTTATCAACGTGTCTGATATTGTTATAAATTCGGAGAATGACCCTGACGCTGATGTGTTAAGGTTATCTGATAGATTTATCGTGTCCGTGAGTATGTGCGTGAGATGATAGGTCTTGCCATCTATCAAACTTACTATATCAGTAAGTATTTTAGTCATGCCGTAAGATAAGACATCAGTAAGATTTATCGTGTCAATAAGAGTTTTTTCTGAACCTTTGAATAATATATCTGTTAATGTGATTGTGTCTTCTTCTAATTTGCCGAAATGTTTCTCTGTTATTCCATCGTTCACCCAGACTGTATCATCGTTTGTCCTTACATAATTGCTTATCTCTGCAAAACCATCTGTTAAAGTAAGTGTATCGCTGAAACCCCAGCCTCCTGTTGTGATAAGTGCATCAGCGAGAATAATAATGTCATCTAAAGATTTTAATAACAAAAATGTTTTATTATCAATAATATTTATTGTCTCATTGTTTGTATGTGTGATGAGTGGAAGGTCCATCTGTTTTGATGGTTCAACTATGAAATCAAGGACGAATGATTCTGTGTAATAATATCCGTCTGCGTTGTATCCCCAGACGTTGTATGTCGCCCCGTTAACCACGATGGTTTGTATGTCGATTGTGTAGAATCCTGATGCATCTGCGGTCTCAGATAGTATCGCCCCGCCTGTGCTTTTCTGGATATATACTGTTCCCGCGCATCCTGCTCCCCCGCTTGTCATGATGCCGTAGACAGGATATGGGTATTCGTAGACATAGAGGGCGAACATGTCTGTGATGGTGACAGTGTCGCTGAGATGCATCCCTGCTATTTTTGTCAACGTGTCAGTGGTTGTTATTGTGTCTTCTTCTAGTTTACCGAATAATAATGTCTGTGCATCGGTGAGTGTCAACCCCTCCGCTATTATTTTATTGAGTGACAATATCTGTGCATCAGTAAGTGTTATCCCATCTGATTCCAGTTTGTTGAATAATAGTGTTTGTGCGTCAGTGAGTGTTATCCCGTCTGATTGTAATATATTATATAATAATGCCTGTAAATCAGTGAGTGTTATCCCGTCCGCTATTATCGTGTTCCATAGTTTTGTTAAATCATCAGTGATGGTTGTCGTATCTGATTCCAATTTACCGAATGCGTTTTGTGGCGCATCCGCCATCGCCATCGTTTCAATTAATAGTTTATTGAATTGTTTTGTCTGCGTATCTGCAAGTGTCACCGTATCAGAGAGTGTTGTTGTTTCTGGTTCAAGATCAAGTCTTTTTGGTACCTCACTGATATCGAGGACAAATGTGGTGAATAC
>CAYGYC010000520.1:0-2894 GCA_964353755.1 uncultured archaeon
GGTTCTATCCATTGAAGATGCGGTGGGCTTGATTAAGGATGGCGACAATATCGCGTTTGGTGGCGTGCTGATGAATATGAAGCCCATCGCCCTTATGTGGGAAATCATTAAACAGGAGAAAAAAGATTTAACGGTTACGATTCTGACCGGTAATTTGGATTTGGATCCGATGATTGGAATGGGCTGCGTGAAAGCCCTCAATACCATCTATGTAGGATTTGAACAGTTAGGATTTGCTCCCAATTTTCAGCAACGGGTCCAAGAAGGCACATTACATGTGAATGAATTCACGGAAATGCAGTGGTTCTGGGCCATGCGTGCTGCCGAAATGGGGTTGCCCTACCTTCCATGCAAATCGGGGTTGGATAGTGACTTACTTAATGTAAATCCTTACCTCTCTGAAATCGAATTTGAGGGCGAAAAACTGGTCGCCGTCAAAGCCATCCATCCCGATGTGACCATCATTCATAGTATGGTCGGGGATCATGCCGGAAATATTCAATTAGAGCGAACAAAGACCTATATGGAGGATAGCGTGGCTAGGAGCGTGAAGGAGGGAGGAAAGGTCATTGTTTCCGTGGAAAAGTTGGTAGATACCGAATATATTTATCGGACCCCCATGAATACCATCCTCAATAATTTTGAGGTGGATGCCGTGGTGGAAATCCCCTATGGAGCGCATCCCGGGAGTGTGCCGCCGCTGTATTTTAATGATATGGCGTTTCAAATGAACTTATCAGATAGCCTAAAAAAAGAGGCCCGGCTCCGTCGATTTTTCGAGAAGCAAATTTTCCCGTTGAGCCGGACAGAATATCTCGACAAGTATAAATTGAAACTAGGATCTTGGTGGGAGGATAAGTGAATGGTAGAAGAATATACGATTTCTGAAATAATGGTTACGGCTTTAGCAAGCGGAATCAAGGATAGGGATGTTATTTTTCAGGGTGCCGCGACTCCGATGCCCATGGTGGCAATAGAGCTCGCTCGAGCGACCCATGCGAAAAATACGGTTTATTTTTCCGCTTTAGGCGTGTCTCCCGCTGAGCCGCTCAATTTTGAAGCCCTATTATGTGAGGGTTTGACTGAGGTTCTGAAAAAAACAAGACTGACCAATTACCTTTGGGCCCGCGAAATGTGGAATGTCTTCCGGAAATTAACCCTCGAATTCCTCCGTCCTGCCCAAATTGATCAATACTGGAACTGCAATAATAGTGTGCTTTATGGGGAAGAGAAAAATTTTCAAAAGCCAAAACTGCGATTGCCCGGCGGCATGGCGGTAAGTGATTCCATAAGCCTGATGGATCGGGTAATTCTGTATACCCCTGCCCATCTTAAACGCACCTTCGTCGAGAAAGTCGATTTTCTAATGGTTCGCGGATATCCTCTCTCCAAATGGCGTCAAGAGAACAAATTAGGAAAAGGACCTGTAAAAATGGTAACGAATCTCTGTATCTTTGAGCCCGACTTAGAAACTAGCATGATGAAAATTGCATCGATTCACCCGGGCGTAACGCTTGAGCAGGTGCTGGAAAATACGGGTTTTAAGCCACTCATTCCTGAAAACATTCCGGTAACGCCCAAACCCACGACGGCACAGTTAACCTTACTCCGAGAAAAGATCGACCCTATCGGCTTTCGCAATCTGGAATTTCCCGATTTACGCATGAAAGTCATGGCGAAAGCTGCGGAAAAGGGAATAAAATTTTAAATTTTTTTATTTTCTATTAAAAAATAGGTTACAATTTTTAATAATCACTTTCGTTTTATATTCTTGTTTTAATTAAAAAGAGTGTACTAAAATGCATGTAGATGTGGATGATGAAATCTTTCGATCTTAAAAAAAATCAGATATTAGTTTCTTGGCTAATAGATTTTATATAATAGAAAAACCTAGAGCTTATTTAGAAAATCTAAGGTTATTTAGAAATTTAATCATTTTCTTAGATGGTGGTAGGTCTATGTCAATAGCAAAATCTATCCAGTGGTTGTATGCTAATTATGCAATCCTACAAGGAAAATACTCCGGTAAATATGTCGCCATTTTTAAAGAAGATATTATAGCCACTGGAGATTCTTTTGAAGAGGTAGATTCAAAAGCTAAGTTAATTATACCGAAAGATAAAGAATATTTAATTGAATTTATTGAACGCGGTGATCTTTATGCCTATAATATTACGGTTTCCTCCAATTCACCCCGATCCTGAAATATCATTAAAAAATATTTTGAAGACTTACGGGATTACAGATTTTGGGCATTTTGGTTATTGGGCTGCCTTTGTTAAAGTTGGCTATAAAGACAATTGGATTAGACAACATCTATCAGCAAAAATCGACACAGGGGCTTCAATATCACTTTTCCCATCATCTTTAAAATCAGATTTAAATTTAGGAAAAGGAATACCCTATACATTATATGGTGTCGTAAGAACTCAAGAATGTAAAATTGATGTAGAGCTCTATCAACTTGATCTTGAATTGCATGATTATTTAGGGCAAAAATTACTCTTTAACAATGTGTGGATTGCCCTTTCAAAATTGGAAAAAGTGCCTGTTTTACTAGGTTATAAGGATTTATTGCAGCAATGTTATATATCGCAATTCGATAACTCAGAAATATTAACCCTTTCTAAAAGAGAAGAATAACTAAAATTCATAATAACGACTTGGAATCAAGAATTAGAAGCCAATCAACTCTCATTAACACGATCATTAATGGTATTTCCCGACTTATGCATGAAAGTCATGGCTACAGCCGCGGAAAAAGGAATAAAATTTTAAATTTTTTTATTTTCATTTCATTATCTTACCGAAAAATCTAGAAATTTAGCATTAAAAAATATGGTTAAAATTTTTAATTATCGCTTTCGTTTTATATTCTTGTTTTAATTAAAAAG
>CAYGYC010000521.1:0-2890 GCA_964353755.1 uncultured archaeon
TAAAACCATTGAATCAATAGAGGCACGATTAGAGTATCCTGAGGTGAAAGCAAAAGAGGTTCTCGTCAATGAACTGCAGAAACTAACAACGAAAAAGCCACGAAAAAGAAGAAAACTACCAATGAAAAAAATGTCTAAGTAATTTTTAATCTCTTAAAATAAAAGATAATTTTAAAATAAGAGATTAAATTATACTGATTCCAATTAAAATTTTTTTCTAACAAATTGGAGTTTTTGTATGCCTTTAGAAGTTGCAATAATTATCCCAACCTACAATGAAGAAAAGAATATCGCGAAAACTCTTCAAAACGCAAAAAGGCAGCGGACAACCGCGTCATTCGATGTTGTGGTGGTGGATGGGAAGAGTACCGACCGAACCGTTGAAATTGCTCAAAAGTATGTTAAGGTACTTAAATCCCCTGTAAAGGACAAAGCCTATCAACTGAATTACGGTGCAGCTCATACCAATTCAGAATTTATAGTATTTTTAGACGCGGATACTTCTCTGCCGGATTATTATGTTGAACGTATAATAAAAACTTTTCACCGAGATCCTGATTTATGGGTGTGTGGGGGCGAGTTTTCATATATAGGATCCATTCATGGATTATATTATCCTTTAATTTTGTTGCAAGCACTATTTGCCTTTGCCTTTTATGCTTTCTTCTACAGTATCTGGGTTTTACTACTACGTCTATGGCATGCACCTGCTAAAATTATAAAAAGTTATTACTTTTTTAATCAGGCGATGTTCATCTATTACTTTCTAAAGCAAATGTTTAATTATACGGAATTATCGGGCACAAATATTTGCGTTCGCCGAAAAATTTTTAATGAGATTGGTGGGTTCCAAAAGCCGGCTAAGTTAGGAGTGGATTGGCTGTTTTGCCATATAGTACACACCCATATCCGGAAAAAAGGACATGGAAAAATACGGATGATTCTTTCCTTAATCGTTGAAACCGATGTCAGACATTTGACCTTGCGGAGATCAATAAAACGGTTTAAAACCCATAGCGATTTTCGGCAAAAAACTAAAAAAGAATGAATTGATATAAGAGACGAATAAAAAATAAGAACCGAGAAAAAAATAGGAATATCTAATTTTAAAGCAATTTTCTAAAAGTTGGAATGATGTGGTAAAATGACTGAATATGATGTGGTAGTTGTAGGCGCTGGCCCAGGTGGCAGCATTGCTGCGAAAGTGGCCGCGGAGAATGGATTAAAGACCGTCTTTTTCGAGCGCGGCAGAAAGCCAGGCGAGAAGAATTCATCGGGATGTGGCTTAGGACCCCGCATGTGGCGTCTATTCCCGGAATTAA
The DNA here is from genome assembly GCA_964353755.1 of uncultured archaeon. GTDB lineage: Archaea > Asgardarchaeota > Lokiarchaeia > Helarchaeales > HEL-GB-A > CAYGYC01. Next base: position 1,323 of record CAYGYC010000521.1, read on the forward strand.
TGAAAGAACTGACGCCAGAGGTTGCCCCTAATTTACGGAAAGCAGCATGTGTCGTGAACCATTATCTGAATAAGGATATGGAAGAAATCGCCATAGAAATGTATCATCCGACTGAATCAGTTACCTACGAACCGGCCAAGCAGTTTATCACCATGAATTGCTATCGATCCGAATTCGATCCATGGATTGCACACTTTGCCGTAGAAGCAGGTGCAGAACTGCGGACATCCGTTTTAATTAAAGAGTTAGTAAAAGATGAAAAAGGCAAGGTCATCGGCGTGCAGACGGAAAAAGGTGAGAAAGTTTTAGGAAAGATAATAATCGGGGCGGATGGAGTGATCTCCACAGTGGCTATTCGATCGGGACTCAATCCCCGCTGGCATCCAAATCAAATTACGCTGGTGCCTCAATATGATTTTGCGGCGCCGCGTGAAAAGATCGATAAAATGTTTGGACCTGATGGCTTTTTAGCGGATGCCGCTGATGCGGTATGGTGGGGAGTTCGCTTCCCCTCGGCTTATCAGGTCATTTTCGGAGACGGATTCCATATTGGATTGGGATCTTGGATGGGTCAATGGACCAAAAACCCCTTGAGTCATCTCAATGCCCTTGTATCTTGTAAACCGTTCCAGCGTATGATAAAAGCAATCGATGCGAAACCCCGTGAAGTACAGGCGCATTTATTACCTTGGAATCATGAACCTATTAAAACATATACCGATAATGTGATGCTCATTGGTGATGCCGGAGCGTTCCCCTGTCCCTTAGAAGCAGAAGGTGTTTTTCCCGCGATGGAAACGGGAAAACTCGCCGCGGAAACCGCGATTAAATGTATAGCAGATGGGGATACATCGAAACAGGCATTAAAACTCTACGAAGAGAAATGGAAGAAGGCCTCTGTCGGTATTGAATTTGAGGCAGGCGAATCTCTGCAAACCCTCTGGAAAAATTTATTCTTTAGCACCCAAGCGGAAGTGAATAACATGGAATGGTTTATTCCGCTCTGGCACGAGATTCGAGGCGGTCATTATGACTGGAGTGAACCCCATATCGTCCGATTCCGCCAAATCGTGAAGAAAGTCCAAGAATATTTACCTCAGGCAATGCCATTCATGTCGAAATACGTGATGCCGCTCCTTTCAGATATACTGCAAGAGGACGTATCGATTTTTCCACAATTATTAAAATTAATGGAGGGCATGCGCCCCAAGAAGAAAAAATAGGCAGGTGAAATGAATGGGTATTGATTTAAAGAATCTGAGTCAGCATGTTGGTGATACGGGCGATTTCATTAAACTGAATACTGCCAAATGCAATGGATGTGGGCAATGTGCCATGGTTTGCATCGTCAATCTTTGGTTACTTCGAGGTGGAAAAGCGCAATTGAAAGAGGAGTATAAGCAAAAATGTCTTGAGTGCGCTGCTTGTTACTCGGTTTGTGATATCGGTGCCATCGATTTCTCCTATCCGAATGGTGGTACGGGCGTAGTATTTTTAAAAGGATAAACTATTTCCCAACTCTTCCCTTTTTTTCTCGAATTTCATTAATGTGCCGAAATCCATTTCGT
>CAYGYC010000522.1:0-2868 GCA_964353755.1 uncultured archaeon
ATGATTAAGCCCATCGAATTTGGGAAAGATAAAATCAATGTGCTTCTCATTGGCAATCCCACGGGAGATTTAGAATACACTATTGACGAAGTGAAAAAAATTTGTGAGGGCTTGAAAGATATTTTTTTGGTGAATGAAACAAAGCTTCTATTACGGAATGAGGCATCCAAAGAGAATATTTTAGAACATATTAAATCCGGGAAATATCAGATTATTCATTATGCCGGGCATACGCTTTTTAATGAGAAAATGCCGGCGTACTCGGGGCTTGTATTAGCAGGTGACCAGTTACTAACCGGTCATGAATTAGAGGACGCATTGGAATTTACTAATAATAAATTGAGTTACCATCCCTTTATTTATTTGAATTCGTGCGATGCCTCTAAAATTAAAGCGGTTGAATCCAAGGATGGGACCACAAAATTTGATGGGATTTCAATTTCGCTCATCCGGGGAGGCGCGCTGGGCTGCATCGGGAACTACTGGGAAGTAGAAGATGAAGCCATTAGGGATTTCTCCATTACCTTTTACAAATTGTTGCTTGCAGGAACACCAGTAGGTGAAGCAATGCTGAAAGCTCGTAATAAAATTTACCCCACCCGGATGAACACTTTTGAATGCTCTGAGACAAAGAAAATCACCTTTGAAAATCGGAGTTGGGGATCGCCGAAATTATTCGGAGAAGTTCAAATCTCCTTAATCGAAAAGCAAGACTAAAATTACAAAGGTAGGAAAATTCAGGAATAAATACTATGGCTTTGGAAATTGCGCATCCCAAAATGCATGAAATCGGCGAAGCAATGAGCGTTCTTTACAGTGCTTTTCGGAAGGATTTCTCTCATATTTTTCAAACTCATTTTGAATACGGACGAAAATTATTCGTAAATTTTTATATAAAATTCATGAAAGAACCTGATTTAGAGGATATATTAGTCGTTAAATTATCTGATAAAATTGTAGCTACAGTATTGTTTGATTTTACAGATCCTAACTGGAAAGAACTCCCCCTATATCTATTAAAAATGAGTCTCCATTTCTTTCGATCCTTCAATAATGTAGGGATACGGCAGGCTTTCAAAATCACGCTGGGAATGTATTGGTTCCTTTTTGAAGATTTTAATCGAAATAGTTGTTATATCAAATTGCTAGGCGTCCATCCGGCTTACCAAAACCTAAAAATTGGCACGAAAATTTTACAGCTGTTGGAAAAAATGACCCGAGCCCACCATTTAAAGTCAATGTCCTTGGATGTTACTTTTGAAGACCTTCCGGCTCGCCATCTCTATAAAAAACAGGGGTTTAAGGAAACGAGACACTTCCAAAATGCCTTTTTAAAATATTTAAACGGTATTGAAGGGGTGTTTTCAATGGAGAAAAAATTAGATTATTAAAGAAGGTGAATTGATGCCCGATATTACAATTCAGGAATTGGATCCGACGAATGAGTCTATTATGACGCAAATAAGAGCGATCTATGAAAACTCTTTTCGAATTGAAGAACGAGTCCCATGGGAATTAATGGTCTATGATTTTACGAGAAAACGCAGAAAAGGCGATGAAACTTTTCATTTGATAGGGATTTTACAAGGGAATAGAGTCATAGGATTTTCAACCAGTGTTTTTTATTGGGATTTCACCTATGGTGGTTATATTGCGATTGAAAAGACCCAGCGACACCAAGGGCTTGGGTCACACTTAGTAATGAAAATTAAAGACCTCGCTATTCAAGATGCTCAAAACAATGATTGCGATTTATTGGTATTATTTGAAGTTGAAAAGCCAGTATTGGCACGCAATAAAAAGGAAAAAGAAGAAATCGCCAGACGGCTTCAATTTTATAAGAAATTTAACGTTATTTATCTAGATGTAGAATACATCGAACCTCCGCTTCTTGGAAAGGAATTACCGATGTATCTTGCCATGATAACTTCCGGTCTTGATTACATCGAATCAGAAAGGCTGATAAACTGTGTAAAACTTATCTATAAATATGAGTATTATCTTCCCGCGAGGAAGAGAGAGAAATACTTGAAAATTTTACGGGATTCTATCAATGCGCGCGAAAAAATTTCTGGAATTTCTGTAATTTCGTAACTTTTCAATTAGAACCTGTTTAAAATCGTTCAATAGTTTATAACGAATAATGGTTTGATGCAATAATGCCCCAATTAGCTGATTTACTTGCTAATTTACAAAGCAAGGATGTGGCTACAATAAAAAAGGCCCTTGACCAGTTAGGGGACCTCGGAGATGCACGGGCAATACCACCTCTCCTGCAAATCTTAAAGAATACTACGGAGGAGGAAATTATTGAATCTATCTTATGGACCCTTTCCCGAATTGCCCCTCCTGAAATATTAGTGAAATTATTGAATTCCAATGAAAAGATAATTATTGAAGTGCTTGATGCGCTAGGGCGGTGTCCAGCTCCAGAAGCGGTAGATCCGATAATTCCCTTTTTAACCCATAAAAATAATGAGATTAGAGCAATGGCAACTTGGGCGTTGGGGAAAATCCATGCCAACAAAACCTATAATTTGCTCATCAATCTATTAAAAACTGATCAAGACCCTTCAGTTCGAGCTAATGCCGCTTGGGCTATCGGCAAATTTGAAAAACCTGAATCTATTCCCGTATTGAGTGATCTCAAAACCCAAGAGCAGGATGACCAGGTCCTCTTTAATTTGGAAGAAGCCCTCGAACATCTGCGATACTTGTTCTCTAGCTAAAATTTGCCGTATTACTGATAGTATAAAATAGGACAATCTTGGACATGCCTTGACTGTCCTTAGGGTCCTATCAGGAGACCCACACCCCTGCCAAGGGGTTAGCATACTAAGGGATAAGCCCTTGGGCGGCTCGTTTTTG
>CAYGYC010000523.1:0-2848 GCA_964353755.1 uncultured archaeon
AATGATACGACCCTCTTCCACGGAATTGACAAGTGTATCGAAATTATTATCTAAGAGAATAAGACTCGCCGTTTCTTTAGCGACATCAGTGGCGTTCCCGACTGAAACCCCAATATTTGCTTTTTTCAGGGCAGGGGCATCATTAACACCATCTCCAATCATGGCTATAATCTCGCTGCTCATTTGGAGGGCGTTGACGATTTTCATTTTGTGTTGAGGGCTCACACGACAAAAGATCACGATATTTTTGACAATTTTTGCCAATTCCTCTTCGGTTATATTTTCGAGATCCTTTCCTTCGATGATTTGATTCGATCCAACTATTAAACCAAGGTGTTGAGCCACTTTTTCCGCAGTTTTGCGATAATCACCCGTAATCATTTTAACTCTTATACCCGCCCGTCTACAGAGCGTAATAGCATCTTTTACGGAAGGTCTTATAGGATCCTCTATCCCCACAATGCCGATCCAAGTAAAGTCCTTAACCTCGCGTGGGGCGCCTTTATCCTTGAAGGCCAGGGCGAGCAATTTTAACCCCAATCCCGCCCACTCTTCGAACTTCTTCGAAAGCGCTTCTTTTTCCTCATCTCCTAGGGTACAGTATTCCATAATGATATCTGGAGCACCTTTTAGTAAGCCCACTTCTACGCCATCAATGGTATTTGTGGTCAACATGTATTTTTTTTCACTAGAGAAGGGAATTTCATATATCCGTGGATATTTATCGAAAAGTTCTTCGGGATTGAGGTTCATCATTTTCACATGAGTCCATAAGCTCACTTCGAGCGAATCCGCAAAATCATTGCATAATGCCATAATTAATGCAGCATTCTGTTCGGAACTAAAATCTGTTTTCACCACCTGCATAATTCCTTGCGTTAACGTGCCCGTTTTGTCAGTACAAATCGTCGTAACGGTTCCCAATATCTCAACGGCAAGGAGCTTTTTGACCAACCCTTTTCTACGGAGTATAGCCCGCATCCCAATAACTAAAATCATAGTCACCGCAATGGGTAAACCTTCAGGAATTGCCGCGATCGCAAGTACCACTGAGAGTTCAACCGATTTCAAAATATTAAATTTCATTAATAAACCGGTTATAAAAATGATAAGACAGATCCCTATGACTACATATGTTAAGGTTTTACCGAATTTTTCTAGGCGGATCTGTAAGGGCGTGGTTTCCACTTTAATTTCTCTGAGAGATTCTGCAATTTTTCCTAATTCCGTGGCTAATCCAATGGAAGTTACCTTCATTATTCCCCGGCCCGACAAAACCGTTGTTCCCATATATGCAATATCATCCATTTGCTTTATTATAGGTTCACTTTCCCCAGTTAAAATTGCTTCATTGGCGGAAAGGCTTATGGCTTCGAGTATTTCACCATCAGCTGGGACTTTATCGCCCGGATTGAGCATTACAATATCATCGGGAACAATCTCCGCAACATCGATCTCTATTACAGTCCCATCCCGAATCACACGAGTGATCGGTTTTAAAAGCCCTCTGAGGAAAATCATAGTTCTTTCTGCGCGGTACTCCTGAAAGAAGCCCATGACAGTATCTAAAATAATAACAACTATAATAATTGCCGCATCTGCCCATTCTGTTAAGATAAGAGAAATAATGGCGGCGATACTAATTATATAAATCAAAGGATTCATGAATTGAGATATGAAAATTGCAAAAGCGCTCCGTCTTGCGCTTTCAGGAAGTTTATTTAAACCAAATTTTTTTACTCGTTCTAAAGCCTCAGCCCGAGTAAGCCCCTTTTTCAAATAATTCTCAAACAACGGTTGTTGACTGGCCATTCTTTATTCACCTATTTTTTAAGTAAAATAAAAACCGACTCAGAAATCAATTGAGTTAGTAATTCCCAAATTAAACACTTTTTCTCCGCAGTAGATTCATTAGTATCCCTTTCTTGTAAACGCGTTGCTGCTTGTTCCTCTATGAACTTACCGATATCAATAAGGTTATATGCAGATAATTCTGCATCCAAATATTTCTTTGTCCTAATTTGCATAATATGGCATCACTATATTTTTTTGAAAGAAGATGGTAAGAAGGGTTTTAATGCTTCTATCCAGATGACGGATAAAAATCCAAATATAATCCCTAATATTATGACATTAAAACTTAAATTTGTGAATTGGAAGAGATTTTGTAAAACTGGAATTCCAAAAATTGCGATAGTAAAAATAATAATAACGGAAATCAAAATCCAAAATATTCGATTTTTAACAAAGAACAATCGAACGAAATTTTGCTTCATAGATCGATTTGTGAGAATAAGGGTTAAATTAGCAATTATGAGCGTGAAGAGGGTAGCAGTCCTTATAGTGATAGTGTCACACCCTGGAACATATACAATTAGATACAACATAATTCCCAATACCCCTATGCCCATTAGGACACCTTGCAATACGGAAAGTCCGAATCCTGCTCTTGAGATAATGGGGGTTTCGATGTGCCTAGGAGGTCTAGTCATTATATCTATATCGGCGGGTTCATTTTCAAAAACGAGGGTGCAGGCCGGGTCTATAATTAACTCCAATAGCACAATATGCACTGGAGCAAGCAGTCCAGGATATCCTATAAAGAGGGGGATTAAGCTCAGTATCACAATTGGAATGTGGACTGCAATTATATACATCATAGCTTTACGAATATTATCGAATATAATACGCCCTTGTTTTATTGATGCAGTTATAGAGGCAAAATCATCTTCTACAAGTACCAAACTAGCAGCTTCTCGTGCAACATCAGTCCCTCTCGCCCCCATAGCGATACCGACATCTGCTGCTTTGAGAGCTGCCGCATCATTGACGCCATCACCCGTCATAG
>CAYGYC010000524.1:0-2841 GCA_964353755.1 uncultured archaeon
AGAATCAAATCAGGGTTACGTTTCATTTCTTCGCGTAGCGCTTCATTTTCTGCTTCAACGTACTTAATTTGCCGCATTTACTCACCTGCATATACTCCTTTTAAACAGTTTTTGATATCTCCTTTCGGGCTTTCCTGGGCAAAATCTACTGCATGCTCAATGGTTTCCATCGCAGTTTTTTCGATGGATGCCAGCGTCTTCTCTTCAACTTTAAAATCTGCTAATTTCGTGCGATATAACTTAATGGGATCGCGCTTAAGCCAGGCATCCACTTCCTCTTTTGGGCGATAGGTGGCAGGGTCATATTTCGAATGCCCTTTGATTCGGTAGGTCTTACACTCAATTAATGTCGGTCCTTGGCCCGCTTTTGCCCGTGCTACCGCTTCTTTCCCCTTTAAATAAACGTCCACCACGTCATTTCCATCGGCAACTACTCCGGATATGGCATATCCAAGGGCTCGTTTAGCGATATCATCTACGGCTGTCGCGATTTTCACGCTTGTTCCCATGGCATACATATTATTCTCACATACAAAGAGAACGGGCAGTTTCCAAACCCCCGCTAAATTTATCCCCTCATGGAAACTTCCTGTATTCGATGCGCCATCCCCGAAGAAACAGGCAACCACTCGCTGGTTTTTATATTTCAGTTTACATGTTAAACCTGCACCCGTTGCAATCGGGATTCCCCCTCCAACAACGCCATTTGCTCCTAAAACTCCGATTTTAAAATCTGCAATATGCATGGATCCTCCTATTCCTTTGCAATATCCGGTTTCTTTCCCAAATAATTCTGCCATCATTCGGTCCGGCGACGCACCTTTGGCGAGTACATGCCCATGACCGCGATGGGTGCTAGTAATGAAATCGTCATTTGTTAGATTCGCGATGATACCTGCCGCAATTGCCTCCTGTCCCATATAAGTATGCAGGGTTCCCGCAATGACGCCGGTGCCGAAAATATCATAGGCTTTCTCTTCAAAATATCGGATTAACAACATTCTTTTATATAAATCCAGTAATTTTTCTCTTGGAATATCCATACAACTCACCCGTTATCAGTTAAGGAATGATGGCTGTTTTAACACCTTTTTGATTAACTAAATTCTCTAATATCTTATCAAGATCATCTAAATGCAATGTTTCTGTAATAAAAAGGTTGGTATCTATTTTTCGATTCGATAATAGATTTATGGAGGCTTGAACATAACGCGGGGTCGTGTGGAATACTCCCATCAACGTTACTTCATTATAATGTAGGAGCGCGGTATTAACTGTAATATTAGAAGCTGGAGGAGGTCCGCCGAATAAATTGACCAATCCTCCTTTCCGCGCCATTTTTATGGTAGTTTCCCAAGTTTCAGGATATCCTATTGCTTCAACGGCCACATCCGCCCCGCGGCCGCCCTCGGTATGATCCTTCACGGCTTGAACTATATCTTTCTCTTCTTGCGCATTTAAAAGGATATCTGCCCCTAACATTTTCGCTAATTCCAACCGATCCTTTTGGATATCTATTTGAATGATTTTTGCCCCCTTATTTTTCACTAAATTGGTCCAAAACAATCCAATCGGTCCTGCTCCATTGATGACGACTGTGTCGCCGAGCCCTATATTTGAGCGTTCCACCCCCATTAGCACACAAGCCAGTGGCTCAGTTAAGGCCGCCTCTGCGAAGGAGAGCTTTTTTGGATCGAAGGGAACCATATTTCCGCAGTGGATAATTTCTTTAGGCACTCTTAAATATTCCGTCCACGTCCCCCAATTCCAGGTGATATTTTCACAGAGACTATGGCGCCCTATTTTACAATAAAAGCATTTCAAACAAGGGGCTGAATCATGAACAAAAACGGGCTGTCCAACTTTGTATCCTTTAACATTTTTTCCAATTTGGTAAATTTCCCCAGCGACCTCATGCCCAAAAATAGAGGGCGGGTTGAAATACGAAGGATATTTCTTATCTGTCCTTAAATAAAGCTTCCGATCGGTACCACAGGTTGTTGCTGCTTTTACTTTAACTAATACTTCATCCTCTGAAATATGAGGAATAGCACACTCTTCCAATTCAACCGTTTTCGGTCCATGAAACATTGCCGCTTTCATCAGGCTTTTTTCCGGCATAAAAACCCCTAAATACATGAGTTCTCAAATTTTACTGTCAAAAATTTATACATTACAAGAAGAAAGGTACTTATTTATATTTTCAGAATTTACAAGAAAACTATATCTAGAAATAAAGGAAGGATGCATGAAATTGAAATGCGATGAAAATTGTCGCGATTACATGTATAATTTTATTAAACGGGTGTGTGAGGAAATAGGACCGCGTTCTTCTGCCACTCCAAAAGAACATGAGGGATTAGAGTTAATTGAAAAAGAGATAAAAACCTTTGCCGATGAAACCTTCAGGGATAATTTTGACTGTCATCCAGGTGCCTATCCTAAAGGGAATATTTACATTGCATTAGTGCTCATTCTGGCTGCCTATGTAGCCTATCTCATTTACCCAATTCTGCCTATTATTCTGGTAGGGCTTGGAATGCTCTCCATTTTTGCTGAATTACTTTTAATGAAAGAAGCGGTAGATTGGCTTTTTCCAAAGAAAAGTTCATGGAATATCTTTGGCAAGATAAAACCCGCAAAGGAAACTCGGAAAATTGTCATTATGGGCGGGCATTCTGATTCGGCTTACGCATTTCCTTGGTATCCCAAATATCGAAATCGAATTGTGCGACTGACTTATAGTGCCATCGCCGGGATTCTAGTTCTCGTGATTTTATCTATCATTAAATGTATTGGGCGGGGATTGTCTCTGGATTTCGCCATCCCCACGGGATCTCT
>CAYGYC010000525.1:0-2791 GCA_964353755.1 uncultured archaeon
TAATAAAAAGTGAAAATGCATTATAAATAATGAAGTGATGAAAATGGCAAGTGAAGTAATGAGTGTGGATGAAGTTCGAGACATTGCCCAACAAGTCCTTACAGAACTCAGGAAAGCCGTTGTTGGGAAAGGAGAGGTGATGCAGAATATCCTGATCGCTCTACTCGCCGATGGACACGTGCTGTTAGAGGGTGTCCCTGGCGTCGCAAAAACCTATATGGCAAATGCATTTGCCGATGTCCTTGGCTGTTCTTTTAAACGGATCCAATTCACTCCGGACCTCCTTCCTGCCGATATCACGGGTACAAATATATTTGATTCGGAAAGTGGCACTTTTAAACTGAGGAAAGGGCCGATTTTTGCCAATATTGTTCTCGCGGATGAAATTAACCGGGCGCCTCCTAAGACCCAAGCTGCCTTGTTAGAGTGTATGCAAGAACGTCAGGTCACCCTCGAGGGCACTACTCATAAATTGGAACGCCCCTTTTTAGTGATGGCCACCCAGAATCCCATTGAGCTTGAAGGAACTTATCCCCTCCCTGAAGCTCAAGTCGACCGCTTCCTCTTTAAACTTATTGTGGGGTATCCGACCGACCAAGAGGAAGTAGAAATCATCGTTCGCAAGCATGCACCCCTGGATGTGAAGTTAGATGTCATTACGAATCTTCCAATGATTGTCAAAATGCAAGATGCAGTGAGACATGTTCATGTAGATAAGGAGATCATGAACTTTATTCGAGATATTACCATTCGGACTAGGAAAGATCCGCAGATCCTGTTAGGAGGAAGCCCACGTGCCTCAATTGTATTATTAACTTGTGGTAAAGCGCGGGCTGCGATTTTAGGTAGAGATTTCGTCACCCCTGATGATGTGAAAGCCTTAACCCTCAATGCTTTATACCATAGATTGATTCTAAAACCCGAGGCTGAACTTGGAGGCGTGGCAATCCCTAGATTGGTTTTCAATATTTTAGATGAAATGAACGTTCCCATTTAGGCTGTGATCTTTAAATGTTTACTAATCGAGGACGCCTCCTTGTCCTTGCAGGGATTTTTTTTCTATTTTGGGGATTTGGATTTACAAATTACTTTTTAGCGATTCTAGGCGTCGCCATGCTCTTTATGGCGGTCGTAAGTTATCCCACATTTCAAGCCACTGTGAAAATGGAAGATGTCAAAATTGAGCGGTCTCTAGATAAAGAGAAAAGCTTTGTTGATGACTTCATCCACATCAAACTCACGATCAAAAATAATGGTGGCCGAAGAATCGATTATTTGGAAGTATTTGATGTATTTCCCGGAGAAGGCGTTTTTAAATTGGTCTTAGGGGATAATACTATTGGAACGCGTATCGATTCGGGTGCATCTATTACTTTTTCTTATATATTGCAGGCAAAACAACGGGGTGAATATCGGCTCGGGCCCTGTCGAGTGATTACTAAAGACCGGCTGGGGTTCATTTTCGAGGAAAAAGATCTAGAAGAATACACGACCTTACTAATATACCCGACTTTTGAGGATGTTCGCCGAATGAAATCGTTCGCCTCCCGCCGTCGCGAAGGGATGGTGTTTGGTGAGCATCGAACTCGGCAAAAAGGAATAGGATCAGAATTTTATGGCCTACGAACCTATACCACGGATGATGAGTTTCGCCGAATCGATTGGAAAGCATCTGCCCGTACTGGAAAACTTATGATTCGCGAATTCGAGACCGAAAAAAATATCCGGGTCATGATCTTTTTAGATGCGTCGGCCTCCATGATAAGTGGCAGTAAATTTGATAATAAATTGGAATACTCCATCCGCGCCGCATTGTTATTAGCTCATCTTGCACTGGAACGCCATGATCAAGTGGGCCTTATTGTTTTCTCGGATCGATTGCATTATTTCCTTGAGGCTAAATCGAGTTCAGGACAATTTTACCGATTTTTAGAAGCATTAGCCAGAGTAGAAGGGTCAGGGAAGAAGAATCTGTACGGGGCAGTAGATTATACCGTTAAACGCATGAAAAAAGATTCCTTCTTTTTCATTATTACAGATATGGAAGGCCCTTCCGAATATTTTACCCAAGCGCTCATGCTCGCCCGGTCTTATAACAATGAAGTGGTTATCATTTCACCGTTTGGCCCCTTTTTTGAGGCAGGAAAACTAGAAGGCGTGGATTTGGCTTTATTGGAGGCGATTTCAGAGGAACTCTGGGAACGCCGAGAGAAATTAAAGAGTGAAATCCGCAAAATGGAGATAAAGGATACCATTGATGTTTCACCTCAAGATATATTCCCTACGGTAATTCAGGAATATTTACAAGCTAAGAAGAAAGGAGGAACCGGACTGGTTTAGAGGTGATAATGCACGAAAGGATTAGTTCATGCGCTTAGGGGAATCTCCATTATCATGTTCATTTTAGCCATGTACTGGTTACTGAGTATCATTCTCTTTCAGCCCTGGCAACCACTCGTCCCCGGAACCCTTGATCCCCTTCCCTATCCTTTCACCGTCGGCGATCCTGAAATTAATATCTGGAATGCCTGGCTTTACTTCTTCATGTATTCTTTTGGAATACTGGGCAATTTATTTACCGGTGGGCAGGTCGCCTTTCCCTTTCAATGGGCTTATTTTTGGGATAATTACTTAGTTTCTATTTATTATTTCGGATTTGAGATGTGCATCATTGTTGCAATTATATCGATGGTAATGTTTTTACGGAAATGTGATACTAACTGGTCTTTTCGTGCATTTTTGTTCATGATGGGCATGCTAATTCTCGTTTCTTTAACTCAATATGCCCATT
>CAYGYC010000526.1:0-2791 GCA_964353755.1 uncultured archaeon
TGATACGGATTTAATTTATGAAACCCCTGACATTACGCCCTATTTGCAAAATGCAGTAGTTAAAATACAATATAGAGATTTAAAGAATTCCACTACCCCCACCGGAATCAATAATAATACCAATTCTCAGATTCCGGGATTGCAATATAGTGCGGGGAATGTATCCATTTCAGTCAGTATTTTAGATTCGAATTTCGTGCCTGTGACCAGTGCAATTTCTCGCATCTATGCTATGAATTTAGTTGCGGGCTACGGAAATGGATGGTATAATATCACCATTGATACGAGCTCGCTTGGTCATACTGGAAGATATTATGTAGATATCGTAGTAAAATGGGTATCACGGTCTTACTATAATAATCAGACAATCCGAATCCCCTTTAATGTTCGTAATATAACCGCCTTGTTGGAGTATCAACCGCCCGGCTCCACACCTTATACGGAAGGAGGCTATGTTTCAGTACAACTCAAATATTCAGATATTGATAATTCACTTCCTATTGCAGGGGCAACCGTTAATATTTATTATATTGAAAATCCGAGTAATATAGCCTTATCACCCTTCACCAAAATTCTTGGAAATTACTCAGTCCAAGATTTGGGAACTGGGTGGTATGCAATAAAGATTTTTATGGGCTCTGATAAACTCAATGCGTTTGGAAGCTATGATTTTGCAGTTCGAGTTAATAAGACGAATTATGATACCCGTTCTATCGCAAATATTTCTTTCGGAATACGGCAGGGTTATACGCAATTTACATCGCCTTATGCACCCCTTGCTTATGTGATCAATGGAATTGTAAATATCTCCCTCAATTATATCGATAGCGAATCCGGGCTTGGGATAGTTAATACAAGTGCTGGAAGTCCGGTCTTGCTCACTTGGGTATGGCCATATAATGCCACGCTTCATCCTAATGTCATGTATATCTATGGATGGTCAAATTCCCTTAATCGATGGGTGATTTCAGGTTATCATCCTATGGGCGATAGCGGCCGCTATCAAATACAAATTAATTTTACCAACATTCCCGTGGGTAATCGGACCATGATTTCCCTAAATATTACTGCTGGGTGGAATATTCAAAGTCAAATATTGAATATCACATTTATAATTGAGGCACAAACCAGTATAATTGGAGTCACGTTTCCACAACCCGTTATCTGGGGTGTTAATTCCCTATTTAATGTAACATACCAAAAAATCGATGGAACTGGGATTTCAGGAACTAGTCTTAATCTCTGGGATCTTGATAGAGGACAATATTGGAATTCTATCTATTGGAATTATACCTGTCTCAATCCCACAATAGGATTATTTGAAGTAACAATTAATACCACGCTCTATTCTCCCCCTTCAAGCGGTTTCTTCCGAATTCGCGTTGAGGCAACTCGTGCGCCCTATACATCACGCTCCCTAAATGTTTATGTAAATGTTCGTCCTATCGACAGTCAAGTCACGTTAACACCCCCCGCGGCAACGGGGTGGAATACTCGTGCTAATATAACAGTTCAATTTTATGATATTTACCATTCTGTTCCAATTAATGATTCCAACATTAACGACCAAAATGGAATATTAATAAGCATTACAAATATCCCAAGTGCTTATTGGAAATTATATAATGGACCTACAAATGGTTATTTCATCGTAGAAATTAATACGTCATATTGGCCTTCCCTCAATGAAATTGGACATACCGTAGTTATTGATGTAACGTGGGAAGGAGCACCCTATTATAAGAATTGGACCAGCCTTTCGGTGGGAGTTCCTGTCCGTTCGCGCAATACCGATTTATCATATACGCCTCCATTACAAATTCCTTATCGAGAGAATTCAACAATAACCTTTGAATGGCGCGATTTGGACATTATTGGTGGGCAAGGTATTGAAAATATATCGAAGAACGTACAATTTGAACTCCGAGATTGGCTAGATCGATGCTGGAATTCATCTGGCTTTGCGTGGGTTAGTGATTTGGGAAATGGACGATATGAAGTAAGAATAAATTCATCCAAACTCCCGAACTTCGGCTCTTATAGCTTTATCGCGTATTTCCGCTGGCCCGGCCAGCCCTTTTATACGAATCGCTCGGTCTCCTTTAGTGTCAATGTGAGACAGATCAATACCCTTCTTATTTATGCAATTCCCTCCCCCATTCCCTACGGCAATCCACTCCAACTTTCAGTACAATTTAATGTAAGTGATAGTTCAAGTTCATTGGACCGGGCATACATCGGAGGATCAATCATCAATATCACCTCCATTTCAAATTCTGGAGGTCCCATAATACCCTTTTCATATGGAACTCATTATTTTGTTATAGATAACGGAAATGGAAGATATACAATCTTTATTTTCAATTCAAGCTTAGATATTGATACCTATTCTTTAACCCTTCGCGCCTCCCGTTATAATCTTGGATTAACTTACAAGAATGCAACCGTCACATTAAGTTTTACGGTTCGCGCGCTTACAACCACCTTAAACTACCTTTCACCCCTTCCTATCCCTTGGGGGAATAACCACAGTATAACCTTTTATTATAAGGTAACTGACCCTATTTCTTGGTATTGGAATAATAGAGGCTTAAATGTAACTGCTTGGACGTTAAGCAATGGCACCCTTTGGACGCAGGGACTACAATACAGCATATCAGGGAATGCTGGGACATATTTAATCAATCTTGATAATGAAACTATATATGGATATAAAACAGGAACCTTTCAATTTAATATTACTGCCAGTTCTGGTAGTAATCGTTTCCTTTCTGCCTCATTCCTGAATGTA
>CAYGYC010000527.1:0-2777 GCA_964353755.1 uncultured archaeon
TATTGGGTTGGGCGCAGGGGGAGTGGGAATATTAAATACGGCACTTGCTATCTATGGAATTTTCTCTTTAGTATTAATTGGTATCAGTAAAGCAACATCCCAGATGGTTTCTGAAAATATTTCTAATAAAAAAATAGCTTTTGAACATGCTCGCAATGGGACTTTTGTTATATTATTAACAGGCATTATTATGGGTTCTGGATTGATTATCAGTTCATTCTTTGTGGCAAAGGGAACGATTTTCCAAAATGAACTGAGTGCCATTTTATTCATTATTGGGATAGTAGTATTAATTGCGGGATTTCGAGATGGATTAATAAGTAATTTGGCGGCAGTGGGAGAGTATGATGATATAGTAAAGGCCTATACCACTTATCCACTTTTTCAAGTGATATCTGCTATTGTACTTATCGTATTAATCAAATTTACTTCTTTGCCCCTGACTTTAATTCTCTTCGTATATATATGCGGGGCAACCGTCCAAGCTTTAGTTCTTTATAAATTTTTTCGCCGACTTTGGTTTAATGCCCTAATTTTTCGATTTACGCAAGTAGATCGGAGGGCTTTCCGTATTTTACGTCATGGATTTTATTTTTCAATTACAGATCTTATTCCTATGGGGCTGTTGGGCGCAGTTTCCATTCTATTATTACTAATGTTTACGCAGAATTATGAGATCGTAGGAGCCTACTCCATAATTATGGGGTATTCTACGGCTGGATTAGCAGTATCAGGGTTTGCCTGGCCCCTGATCACGAGTATTGCTGAAGCGTACGGTCAGAATAATTCCGAGAAAATCCATAATTATATTCAGCTTATTACCAAGATTTTTTTCTATATTACTTTTTTCACATTGGCACTCAATATCGGACTTTCCCGCGGCCTTCTTTTTATATTTCACGGTGCACTCTATACCACCGGATTGACTGATGTATGGATCCCCTTTATTTTAGTTATCATTGCTTTTGCCATCGCTGGATTTGAATACATTTTATGCAGCATCATACTTGGCATCGGAAAAGGTCGCGCTGCAGCAACCTATTTGGGCAGTTTGTTTCTAATTATTGTGGGCTTCATTGTCCTATTCGTACCGATCCTTCCCTTTAGCCCACAAATCAATGTAGGGCTTGGCTTTCTTACCGGTGCGTGTGTTATGCTCCCCTTTCTACCTTATTTAATGAAGAAATATTTAAACCATGGACTTCCTGCTGCAATTGGCCTGCGAAGTATTGCGGCACTAACTTGTACCATATTAGTTGCGGCATTACTCACTTGGCCTCCCTTAGAACTCCTTCCACTTAATAATATATGGATGCTGATGTTGATCTCTATTCTGCTAGTTGTTATTTATCCGATTCTCTTGATATTTTTTGGGGCCATATCGGAAAAAGATTTCGAGTTGCTCGAAAAAAAGATGAACCAATTTGGCTTAAAGAGTTTGGCACCTCTTCTCGCTTTTTTCCGAAAAATTATGCGCCATTCTCCTTTTCGACCTATTACTGACTAAAAAGAAAAGCATGTGGCTTTGACAAGACGAAGTAAAAAAATGATGGGGTCCTGTTTCGCCATTAATAAACACAATGATACGGGAAGAAATAGGGCGATTTAACCAAATTTCTCAAGAACCATGTGCAAATTCCGGGCGACAAGCGAAACCGAATTAACGGCATCTAACCCCGTAATGCCCACTAAAATTAACTTTTTAGAGCCAACAACCACGGTATACCCGTTTTTTGAATTAAGCCGAATTTCATTGACTTCTCCCTTCTCCACTTTTGCTCCTAAATCATTAGATTGTTTAAAAACAGCAACAACCGATTTCAGTATCGCATCATGGTCCATCTCCGTAATGGTCTGCCCTGAGAGCTTTTTTCCATTACCGTCTGCCGCAATAAGTCCTTCGACCTCTGGAATTTGATCCATTATCCTTTCCAACATAGATTCTATCTCAGCTTTTGACATAGTAATCACTCTTCACTCTTTCTTTGAAAATTCTTTCTCCGATCGCTTCAATTTTCCACTTTTAATAACTATCTCAAAAAAATTTTCTTTCAAGTAATATATTAAGTAAAAGGTTTTTCTATTAAATATTTTTGTTTTCATCGGGAAAGTAAATTATTAAACCTACAATATCATAATTATCCCCTAGTCTAAGTAGTTGCGTTCGAATTTAAAAAATCAAAAACTTTAAAATACTTCAATAACTGAAGGTTATGAAAAAATATAATTATAGCTTGGATGTGGTAGTCGGTGATTGGAAGACGGATTTTTGATGAAACGCTGAAAAAATTAAAACGGTTTGAAGGAGTTAATGGGGTAATTGTTACAAATACTGAAGGCTTACCTATTAGCACTACTTTTCCTACGGAAAAAACGGAAAAAATCGCGGCACTAATCACCAGTTTGGTAGGTAAATGTCGAAGTGTTGTTACTGAAATTGGGGATGCAGGAACCATGTCGTTCCTTACAATTACTACCGAATCGGGTGAAATCCTTATTGCACCCGAAGAAGAATACGTGCTGATTGTTTTAAAAGAAAAAGGTGTAAAAATATTTTAATTGCCCCCCTTTTCTTTTACCTGAATTAAAAACTCCTAAAAAAGTTTATTATTTTTAATAATTTTTACTATTTTTAAGAAAAGTGTGCATTGACCTTCTCCTCAAAAAGAGGATTCTCTCTTATTCCCCCAAGAGAACGAAGAGAAGAACTGTTATGGGTTTTCTAAGGCTTCCAAAATTTTAGTTGCAGTCCGTTTCATATCCAAGAAGATTAAACC
>CAYGYC010000528.1:0-2772 GCA_964353755.1 uncultured archaeon
GGTTCGCGTGAAAAATCCTTTCTCAATATTCATTTCCAATTCTTTACTAATTTTCATTTGAGTTTGATCATCCAGAATATTTTCAGGATAGCAGTAGATGGGTATCGGTCCTAATTTGGTATGAAAATAAGATAAAAGAACACATCTCTTATTAGTTTCTTCGATTTGAATGGTTTCCTCTGTTATCATTTCTATAGTTTTATGACGTTTAATTAATTCTAATAAATCAAAATAAAATTCTGAAAGAAATAACTGCTGTAAATCTTTTTTTTGGATCAATTTATCTGCGAGTTCTTGGAACCGTTTTTTAAAATAGGTGATGTTGTCACAAATATAATTACTCAAAATATCCTTAATCAGAATTGTAATCGATGCCATTCTATAATCTTTAGGGGGATCAGCAGGCTCCTTAAAATGATATGTGACCACTTGTAATTTATATTCCGGAAATGGAAGGGCAGAATGTTTCCCGCTCAAATCTTCAACTTTATTTGAGAAAACACGAATGGACCGCATAAAAACTTCAAAAGCAAAATTTTTATTAAGGGATACAGGAAAACAAACTTGAATTTCAGGGTCTGAATCTCCAAATTTGGAATAGAATATACCTAAAATATCCTCTGTTTCATGCCGCTCCTCACTTTTGCCATTTTCGATTGAATTCTCACTCAATTTACTAAATCCTCTTATGCAGAGATTTTATAATAAATCATTAATTGGCGATAATTTTTAGAATTTGATCTATAAAATAAAATAATGAAGCAATAAAAAGAATGATGCAAAGTTAATGATGATAATAGGTTGATGAAAATGAGAACTACGTTATTTCAAGGTCCAGAGGCAACTCCGAAATTTACAACTGGAGATGCCCCCATACCAAAACCAAATGATGACCAAGTATTATTCAAGGTAATGAGTAGTGCATTATGTGGAACAGACCTCCATATTATAGATGGCTCATTACTTCGTTCAGCAAAAGGACAATGGTTAGCATATAAAGATTTGCCCATTACGATAGGGCACGAAGCGGCAGGAATTGTTCATGCCGTAGGAAAGGGCGTTAAAACCTTTAAAGAGGGCGATCGAATTTGCACGGCCCCAAACTATTCCTGCGGAACCTGTTTTTATTGCCGAAAAAATCTCTTTAATTTATGTAATAATCGGGGCGTATTCGGGCTTCACGTCCCGGGATTTCATGCTGAATACGGAATAGCTGATGTTAAGAGTGTTTATAGATTACCCGAAAAGATTGATTTTGATGTAGGTTCGTTAATCGGGGACACTTTAGGTACGGCATACCATGCCATAAAACGTGTAGGCATCCAGCCAGGGGATACTATTGCGATTTGGGGGCTTGGTCCTATAGGAATAGCCACGGCGCAGATGGCAAATGTTGTCGGAGCTGCGAAAGTAATCGCTTTTGATGTAGTTCCGGATCGAATTGAAATGGCAAAAAAGCTGGGACTTAAATTCAGTTTTAATTCCGATGAACTTGTAAAAGACGCATTAGAAAAGAAAGGTCTTACCCAAAATAACTTGAAAAAAGGAGAAGAGCAAGCCAAAAAAATCGCAGATGAAGCGACCCCTAAAAAAATTAAAGAGATTGCTCCAGAAGGAGTAGATATTAGCATCGAGGCCACTGGATTAGATTTCGTTCTTTCCCAAGCATTTAATGCTACCCGAAAAGGTGGAAAAATATTAGTCGTAGGTATTCATAACAAACCCTTTATCTTATCCACTCTCGCCTTATCCTATCGCGAGATTTCTTTAATGGGGACTTTCTCTCATGTTGGTGAAGAAAGTGACGCAATGATAAATCTCTTAGAGGCAGGAAAAGTCCAATTAGCCCCCTTAATCAGTCATTATTTCCCGTTGGACGAAATAAATACGGCATATGGTCTTTTTATGGAGCGAAAAACCAATAAGGTCCTTTTAATTCCCGACCCGGAGTATGCAAGAAAGAAAGTGAAATAATTCTTGTCCTCAATTAATTCTGAATTAATTCTGAATCCGCTTTCGGACTTCTTTAAATTACAAATAGATATATAGAAGTGAATTAAATGACGAAAAAAATCGCAGTCTCAGATGATGTGTACCTATTATTAAGAAAACACAACTTGCTAGGAGAAAGTTTCAGTGATACCATCCGGAGAGCAATAAATCGAAGTAGACGTCTCATGGATATTGCTGGAACAAGAACGATTACGAAAAATGAATGGATGCTAACTGAAAAAAAATACAGTTTAATTCAAGAGAACAAAATTCAGCGAAACAAAGAATTGCTTTAGAAAATACAATGTTAAAATAAAGGGAAAACGAATAGAGTGAAACAAAATGGGAAAGGGTAAATTTATTGTTTTAGATGGAATCGATGGGAGTGGTACCACTACGCACGCTGAAGAATTAAAAAATTGGTTAGTTGATCAAGGCTATTCTGTCGTGCTCACACAAGAACCTTCTTGTCGTAAAATTGGTGCACTAATTCGGACTATTATAAAAACACATGACACTTCACCCACCGTCGATGCTCTGCTATTTGCCGCGGATCGCATCGACCATCTCGAAAACATCATCAAACCTGCCTTGGAATCCAATAAAATCGTGATATCCGATCGATATGTTGAATCTTCGATTGCCTATCAAACCGCGGCAGGGCTCAAAATGACCTGGATATTAGATCTCAATAAATTTGCAGAACCGCCAGACCTGACGATTATTCTTGATGTGTTACCGGAAGTAGGACTGAGTAGAAAACCTAAATTAGAGGATAAA
>CAYGYC010000529.1:0-2768 GCA_964353755.1 uncultured archaeon
CAAATTTCATGATAGTATCGGAGAGAAAATTAAAAGCGCGTTAGAGTCTCTTAAAACAGGAAGTTTAGTGTTAAAGCCTTCGAAAAAAGCCTTAGAACTGATGTTAAATCCACGCAAGGCGAAAGGCATTGTAAGTGATGAAGAAGAAACAGAAAAAGTTAAAGGACCAGAAAAGCTAAAGGAAGTTCGCGAAAAAAGGAAAAAACGAAAAATCCGTGGAGAAGAAGAAGAAGAACCAGAAAAAGATGCAGATCTAGAGGCAGAAGAAGAAGAATTAGAAGAAAAACCTAAGAGACAAGCTGCAAAACAGAAATTGAAGACTATAGAATCAGCATCAGTCAAGTCAAAGAAATATCAAGATTTGTTATTGGAAGATCCCGTTAGCAAAGTCTCAGGAATTACCAAAGAGATAGCTGAACAATTACAAGATATTGGGATTTCTACCGTAGAAGATTTTCTTTCTGCCGATCCAGAGGAGATAGCAACGGCCCTTAATGATGAATCCATTACCAGTGAACTCATTCAAAAATGGATAAATGCGGCAAGAAAACGAGTAAGGGCTACATTGGAAGATATTGAGACAAAGCCAGACGATTCTGACGATTATGACGCGCTTGACGAGGGTCTCTAAATATTTTTTTCTTTTTTCTTTTAATTCACAAATCTTTTTGTAAATAATTTCCTATATCAGATATTTTTTAGGAAGGTTTTTCAGCACGTCAGACCCAAATCTAGCAACTGAGTTCAGTGCGATATGTGGGGCGCAGAATGTTTCCACGCAAGAATTGGATTTAATTGCCTATGCTAGTGATTTAGCGGCGCTTCCATCAGCCGTGCGGCAAATGTATAAAATTAAGTACCCTTCTTATATTCTTCGCCCCTCAACTACCGATCAAATTGTAAAAATTATTGAAATTGCCGGCAAATACCATATTCCCTTCATTTCACGTGCTGGGGCATCCTCGGGAACGGGTGCTGCGATCCCTATTGACGGTGGAATAATACTGGACCTGACCAATATGCAGAAAATTCTAAATATTGATCCAGATTTCCATCAAATCACCGTTCAACCTGGAATTATTTGGGATCGATTAAATTTCCTATTAAATAAAAGAGGATTAATGACAGGAATACATCCCTCCAGTTCACCTTCAGCCACCGTTGGCGGTTTTATTTCTACGGGCGGATATGCCGGTATAGGTGCTCCGAAATACGGTCCCATTGGCCATCAAATCCAAAAATTGAAAATTGTTTTTCCTTCCGGTGTAATTTCGGATATTTATCCGCCGCTTACATCTTTATTTGTTGGTGCTGAAGGAACTTTGGGGGTTATTACGGAAATTACCTTGCAAGTATATCCCCAATCGCAAGTTATTTATCCTCTTGCTTTTGGCTTTGCAGATATTGATACTGCCATTGTTCCCCTGGAAACGATCGCTCAAAAAGGAATAAAACCGTATCATGGTCTGCTTTTTGATAGGACGTTTCTGGATATTTCAAAATCCTTAGGAATGGATGTTCCTAAAAATGAAATCATTCTTTTATGCACCTTTGAGGGGACACAATTAGCAGTTCAAGCTGAATTAGACAAGATCCGCTCCATTATTCCCGTAAAAAATGAATTATCTAAAGAATTCGCAGAAAAAGAATGGGAACGCCGGTTTAAAGCAGAACTTTTCGTTAAAAGAGCAGGGCCAAGCTTAATATTACTCGAAATTGGAATTCCCTTGAGTATGGCTCCCCAACTCTATACGGATTTCCAGACGATGGCACATTCTGAACGAATTGAAATCGGTTTTTGTGGGATTTTAGGACATAATGCCACCCTGCTCTGTATGCCCTTTATGTTGACCGATGAACGTAATGGCCTGGATTATCTCAAAGTCCTCTCTTTCAGTCGAAAATTATTGAGTAAAGCCCTTAAACGTGGCGGATTATTATATGGAATTGGACTTTGGGGAAGTAGTTACTTACCTTTTATCTATGATCAAGAAAAATTGAAACTTTTTAAAGAAATTAAGCAAGTCTTCGATAAACAAAATCTTTGTAATCCCGGCAAAATTGTAGAAGATCGAACTCCAGAACAATTACGCCCTCAAAAACCTCAATAGCGTGAAAATAATGAGTATTGATAAAAAATCGCTAATTCAAGATTGCATTGATTTAGTTGGAGAAGAAAATATTATTTCAAATGAAGAGGAATTAAAAAAGTATGGATTTGATCTGTTCAATAATGAACATACCCCAACTCTCGTCCTAAAGCCCTCTTCCCCTTTACATTTTAAACGTTTATTCTTCATATTACGACGCTATAAAATCGATTCTATTACCCCAAGAGGACTTGGATTAGGTCTAAATCTCGGAGCTTATTCAACTGATTTGATCATTGACCTTTCACTTTTAAATAAAAATTTAGAAATTAATCTTCAAAATTTTGTCATAACTACGCAAGCCGGACAATCTTTCTTGGATATTCAACATAAGTTAGCAGAAAACGGTTATCGACTCCCAATTGAACCCCTTCTTAATGGAACGCTCGGTGGATTTATTGCTTCTGGCGGTTATGGGTATGGGAGCTACCGCTATGGGACCGTTATGAATATTTTGCACAACACCACTGTGGTTCTATCTAATGGGCAAATTCTCCAAAGTGGGACCTTGAAATTACCTCCTTTCGCATGCGGCTATAATTTAAACAGTTTGATTTGTGGTTCAGAAGGCTTCTTTGGGATCATCACTGATGCAACGCTAGAAATAGTCCCTCAACC
>CAYGYC010000530.1:0-2755 GCA_964353755.1 uncultured archaeon
AGAACTATGAACTCATCTCTTAATCAAAAAGGAAATGTAGCATCGGACTTACACGCTAAACCCCGATTAGTTTTCTCCTTAGGGGGTTCGGGGGTTTTTAATGGTTACATAATGTAATCCAGGATCTCAAAGAGGTTTTTCATAAAGGTGGGCAGTAGTTCATTAATTTTATCGAATGTATTAGATGATTCTGTATAAAAAATCAAATAAAAACCGGTATTTGACTGAGTAATATATTTAAAATAGAGTCCTTTTCCCATCTTGCCTTCTATTTTTTCAGGTAAGATAAAATTTTCTTGTCGTAATTTTTCAGCCATGGTTACAAAGTGGGGCCCACAGATTTAGCAAACATCTTGAATGATTTCACTTGATACGTAAATTAAAATCTTGGCAAATAATATTAAACTCATTCTTCCTAATTCATCTTTTCAAAAATATGGGCTATTGAATTGAATTTGTCAAGAAGCTTGTCTTTAACAAGCTTTTCTGCGCCCATTGTAAGTAAATACATCGGCAAGCCTCTAAGGATGAGATTCATGAAATTGAATCGCTTAATATAATCCTTGATATTTAAAACGAGTTCTAAATTCATTTCTACATTTTCTGCTAGCTTTGGATTGGAATGGGTTATATAATAAATGCTATTATAAATCGTATTCAGACATACGGCTTCGATTTCTTTCGATCGATAATATTCATTAAGAATCATGAAATTTTCATCGAAAAGGACTGCCGCATCCAATCTAACCAGCTTAACAAAGTTTTCTAACAAAGTTTTTATGGGATTTAGGGTTGAAATTAACTCTTGAAATGTTTTTGAAAAAGCTTCAATAATACTTTTCCTATCATAAATAGAAGTTATAAAAATAGAGAGTTTATATCCCGCTAAGGCGAACAAATTTTTTAATTTTTCGATCGATTCTATGATTTCGGTATTATCTCGAATATTTGGGTCAACTTTGTGAATACATACATTTAGCATAGGTTGCATTTTCAATTGGTTAAATATTTCAAGGATATCAGTAAAATAATGAAGAGCTTCTTCATATCTTTCGACATTTAAGGCATCAATAACAAAGAAGAGAGATCCCGTATCCTCAAAATTCTTAAAACTTTTTAAATAATCGTCCCGAAATGTTTTTTGCCCGCCCATATCCCACAGAAGAATTGGAAAGCCGAAAATTTCGATTTTCTCCCGTTCTATTCCTCGAGTCGGCGCAATATTGTTCATCTTGTTGTATTTTTCTTGTAAAATATTAAGAATTGATGTCTTTCCTGCCTGGTCCAATCCAACTATCAGAATTTTTAGTGGTTCGTTCAAAATTTTGCCTTCCCACGATAATTAATTTCTAGATGGATCTAAATGGGGTATTAAGTCACAAGGTATTTTATGGGGGTTTTATTAAACATTTCATTTTTTTGTACATTTGAAAAAGAGATATTGATTTATTTTATTAGATTTGTTAATTTATAAGATAAATTTAATTATATTAAAGACGTCTTTCGTGAAATCAGTTAGTAATTCATTAATTTTACTGAAATTTTCATGATTTTCCGTGAAAAAAATGAGATAAAATCTCGCATTTTCATAAATAATATGTTTGAAGAAAAGCCAGCCGTGCATCTCAACTTCTATAGTTTCAGGGGTGTAGAGGTTATACTTATGGAGCTTTTCTGCCATAGTAACAAAGTGTGGTCCACAAATTTTGCAAATATTGCTGCTATTTTCATCGGAATATGCTTCAGCAATAGTGAGAACGTTCTCATCAAGCAGCATAATTGCACTCGCCTCGATTTTTTTCATAAAATCGGTAAGCACATCCTGAATGATTTGCCCTTTGGGAAGTATTTTCAAGATGCCCTTAACAAAGATACTACTTAAACCATCGTAATCGTAAATACTTGTATGATGAAAAGTGATATCCAGGGTTTCTGGTAGGTCTAAAAAGAGGCCTTTAAGAACGCGGGTATTTTCAAGAATATATGGCTGATCTTTAATATCTGGATCACTTTTATGGAATAAAACTAAAATTCTTGGCTTTAAACGCAACATTATGAGAATTTGAAGAATATTGAAAAAATAATCAAGTGATTTTATAAAGCGATCTGGATCTTGGATATCGACAACATAAAAAAGGATATTGGTATTCTCATAATATTTCATTTCCGAGAGATATTCTTTTTGATAACATTCCTGTCCGCCCATATCCCAAATAATTATAGGTAGCCCTAATATATTGAATGTGCTTCTCACAACTTTTTGCGTTGGTTTCATCTTGCCGATTTGGGCAAACCTCTCCTCAAGAATTGTAAGAATGGATGTTTTCCCACTATTTTCCAATCCAATAAAAATGCATTTGATGGGAGAACTACTCATTTTATCTTTACGAATCATCTAACATCAATCAACTAAATATAACCTGCCTTTTATACTCCTATTGTTTTACAAAAATGAATATTTTCCTCATGATAAAGAAATCGAAAAAAAATTCAGAATTTACGATGTAACCAAATCATTAACTCATGGTGTTTTGAATATGACTTTTTCCAATATCATCCAATTCAGCTAGAATGTTGTTAAATTTAGGTCTATAAACTAAAATTTCTGGTAATTATTTTATTCATTAAAAACTGATATGCCACGCTCTAATCTAAAATATATCCAATTGATACTGGTCTCTGGGATTTACAGGATTGTTATTGAACTGAAATTATTTGTAGAGGACCATTTTTGATTTGACAAAATTTCTCTTAC
>CAYGYC010000531.1:0-2745 GCA_964353755.1 uncultured archaeon
ATTGATTTATTCTGGCGGTTTTGGCATCTCTGAAGATTAGGGGAAATACGTTTGATAGGTTTTAATGGCTAATTGTTGAAAGGCATTTTCGAGTCCCGTCCCAGTCTTAGCGGAAGTCTCAATAAAATCTAATGCACCGATCTCAAGAGAGAATTTTTTGCTCTCCTCAGTGGAAACTTGCCGTTGATCTCCGAGATCTACTTTATTTCCAATAAGGATAAAAGGGATTTGCCCGACGAATTCTACTAAATCTTCTTTCCATTTCCTTATATTATCAAATGAAGTTCGATTCGTAATATCATAAACTAAAAATGCATTATTTGCCCCTTCAGCGTATTTCTTTCTTAAGTCTCTGAACTTTTCCTGTCCACCAATATCATAGATAATTAAGGAGATAACATTATTATCATGCATTACTTCCTTTTCAAAAACATTATACCCTAAGGTGGTGATATAATTCTCATCAAATTTATCATTCACAAAGCGATCCACTAATGCGGTTTTTCCGACTCCGCCATCTCCAAACAAAATCATTTTATAACGAATAAATTTTTCATATGATTCCATGATGTTACACCTAGTGAGGCAATTGGAGCACTCTCATTTTTTTCAGTCTTTAGAGACATATATCTTTTATCAAAATAATAAAATAGATCAGTATAAAAATAATTTTAGAAAGCCTCTGGGATGAAAAATGGAAAGATTAGAAATACCCCGGGATGGAGATATTCTCCTCACTAAAAACCATTTTATTTTTTATGTTTTTGGGTATGATCATCCGCCAGATAAAATAATTGCGTATTTAAAATATATACCAAAGGAACTTCAAAGTCATTTTCAGCTCTCATGGATTCCTTTTGAATGGAATTTAGATGATATCACATTTGTACGCCCTAAAAAGCTGTATAGTCCGGAAAATTTTAAAGAAATTCACCGCGTTTTTGAAAAAGAGTATCCGGAATACCTTTTTCGGGATTCTGTTAGCAGTAAGACCTTGTTTGTGGTTCCCACCAAGGCGATCCAAAAAATGTTCATTCCGGAGATCCAATTACAGGAATTGCTCAAAAAGCCGGAGCCTAATCTGTTAGAAGTCGAAGCGATAGAATTAATTAACTTACTGGCACAATTCGCAGGGGTCCAGCTCTCGGATTTTGGCATTCACGGTTCGATTTCAACGGGGATGTCCACCAAGGAAAGTGATATTGATATCGCCGTTTATGGGGGGCAGAATTATTTGAAAATCAAAAAGACCGTTTTTGAGTTATTCAAGGAGATGAAAGTGGAATATTTCAATGAAAACGAATCGGATGAATGCAGAATGAACAAGGGTATGTATAAAAAGCGCAAATTTGTCTTTAATGCCATTCGTAAGAGAGAAGAAATACATACGAAATATGGGCAATTCAAATTTAGTCCCATGAGACCGATTCATTTTTTTAGCGATGTCGTTGAAAGTAAGGAACGGATGTTTAGACCCGCCATTTATAACATTGAGGACTATTTCCCTGCCGAGGATGATTCATTGCTTATAGAGGACTATTGGCCGAGCCAAGTCGTGTCCATGGTTGGAGATTTTCGAGATATTGCGCGAAAAGGAGATGAGGTGGAAGTTCAGGGCATGTTGGAGAAAGTGGAGGATCTCAAGGATATACAAACCTATTATAGAGTTGTAGTCGGGTCTGGTAAAGGAGATGAATTCATTTGGCCTGTTTAATTTGTGAGATGAACGCCGATAATTTCTGAGAAAAGTCTTGCTCTAAGTTTTCAAGTCCTAGTTCCTTATTTTGAATGTTCTTGATATACTCAATACGAAAAGAACTAATCTTTTTCAGTAAATGTGGATCTTTTTCCTTCACGGCAAACGTAGCGACGACATTCCTAGTTATTTTATCAATTTCTTCATTAATACCGGGTTTGGTTGGGAGACTGATTTTCGATTGAATGGGTGCAGCAAGTATCGGCAAAATATCAGCGATAATTTTCCGTATGGCAGAATCAGGGGAGATTTTATCGGATTGGATCGTGAGTAGTGGAGTATCCCATTGATACTCACCGGTTTTATCAAATCGATCATGTACCCGCTTGATTACCTCTTGGGGAATGGGTAGTCCCCGGCTTTTATTCCAAGCAAGCGCCGTTTCTAAGGGAATTTGAAGATGAATTAAAATTAAATGTGCCGAATTTTGTTCTGCGAGTTCCTTGAACTCATGCCGCATCGATTTATAGTAGTTCATATCATCGTTGATGACAATATAATTGTTGATCAAACAGTATTGAATTGCATTGAATGTTAAATCCTTGATAAAGGGCTCTTTAGCGGGATCAAATTGTTCTATTTGACTAGGAATCAATTCTCTTATAGTATCTGTGCCAATTACAATACTATTAAAGCCATGATTATTGGACAATTCTTTCGCTAGTAATTTTGCAATAGTGGATTTCCCCGAGGACGGAAGCCCCATTAACACAATAAGAGCCTTTATTTCTCCACTCATAAGTCTCACAAAGGAAAAAAAGGAAATTAAGTGACCAGTTAGGTCGTTGATTCTTCGGTAATTAAGGTTCTGAGTTTCTGAACATCAGCATTTTTGAAATGCCTATAGATGAAGAGGAGGAACAAAAAAGCGCCGGAGGACCAGAGGATCCAAGAAAGAATTTGAAAGAAATTTAAATTCAAGAAATAAGTTAAGAAGATCGGAAAGGCATCCAAGAGATAATAGGTGTTTGGAATTGGTATCTTTTGAG
>CAYGYC010000532.1:0-2741 GCA_964353755.1 uncultured archaeon
ATGCATCTGTAATTATTCGATTGCAGAATATATTTGCATTATTTATGTCATTATTTTTTAATGCTGCTGTAATAACTTCTAAATCTTCACTAAGAACCGAATTTATAGACATATAACATCACTAATAATTGTTCGACAAAATACTTTCTTAACAAATATATACAAACCAAAGTTTTCAAAATTTATGGTTCAATCTTTTTATTAAAATATTAATATTAAATAATTAAGTATAATCCGATAATTTCTTATCTGTATATTTGAGCCAAGGCATTCACAACTTCTCACGGAAAATGGCGAAGTTCTAATTTCATATGCTCTTATTGGAGTAGTAAAATCCAAGATAAATTCCTTTTATATTCCTGATATGCTTTTAAGATTTAATATAATCCTGTTTTCATTAATATGAACTTATAAACTAATCATTTTTTCACCGGGAGCACAATAGTTGCACTTACATTTCTATTTTCATGTCTTGCATCACTAAATCCTTTAAATTCTATTGGATTTGACGCTTCATGGGATCATTAACGACATAAACCTCTTTATTAATAATTAAATAATCATTTGATTAGAATAAAAAGCCTTATTATTATTGATCTTCTGGAGTTATGTTTTTATTATTACATTTATGAGCCAGTAACATTTCATTTTTCTTCTCTGAGCTAAAATTATTCAGATTTTTTTGTTTTAAAAACCAATAACGGCGAGAACTCATCACTTGGGGCATCTATCTATCTCCGGGCGTTCTTTTAAGTTGGTCTAGTTGGGTAGAGAGCCGTTCAATTTCCTTCTGTTGTTCGAGGAGAATCGCCATGAAAACGGAGTCCAGAAGGACGGGTCTATTGACCAGCATGCCGGCATCACTATGCGTTCTTGCTTCATCCATTAACTTATCGAAGACCGCGCGATCTTTTGGACGGAGTACCTGACGGAACTCTTGCCAGAGCGCGATTTCTTGTTCGAGGGCAATTCGAAAGCTAGGAACGGTGCGCCCCATCGATCACTCCTCCAGAGGCGGTTTCACGAAGTCATCAAGGGTTACGGTAAGGGGGGCTCGTTTCTGTCGCGAAAGCCGTTGGACGGTTTGAACTGCGGCGCGAGAGGGATGTTTCATTACCGTAAAGGTAAGCTGTTCTCCTTGTTGGAGGACGCGAATCAGGACATGGGGTGAATGGGCGATGATCTTCCCCCCAGCAGGTTTATTTCTTGACCCCTGCGCAAGCTGAGCCGATGCAACCACGATTAGTTCATGATCACTTGCAATATTTCTGAGTTTATTTGTAAGTTGCAGAAGCATCTGGTGTTTCTTTTCCTCGAACTCCCCCTCAAACAGGGTAGTCAGCCCCGAGATCAAGACGATTCTGGCTGCTGTTTCCTCTAAAATGGTCTCTAAATTTCCTACAATTTCGCCGAGGTGATTCCAAATAAAGGCCCGAGCCACTAGGATCCGGGAAAGCACCAAATTGGGGTTTAAATTCACGGTATGGGCGAGCCGGATCAGCGTGTACGGATTGAAAATGTTATCATTATCGATGAACACGACGGAAGAATCGAGTCCCTCGTTTTTGGGCAGCTGAGCGGCAACCGCCAACGATAGAAGAGTGGAACTTATGATATGCGATGAACCATAAAGCAAATAAAATAATCCCGATTCAAACCCTCCACCCATAACTTGATTTAGTCCCGTAAAATCACTTAATAAGTGGCGTTTCCGGAGATTCTCTTGATGCTTGTGAATTGCCTCGATAAAGGCAACCTGCCTCGGACTAGCACAGCTTCTCATACGTAATGATTGAAGAAATGATGTTATTTAAGCCTTTAGAAGATGTTTTGTTCGATCTAAAGTACTTGTAGTGCGATCCAACGGATAGTTTCTTCTAGGGGAGAGATCGGTGAAACTATTTGCTATTTTAATTGTTTGAAGTAGTCTTCAAATTTAGGTTCTACGCCTTGAAAAATTAAATAGCCGTGCGGAGGTTCCCGATTGATGAGTTCTCCCGCAATATTGGTCAGCATGCGCTCCTTTACTTCGTCCAAATTGCGTGTATGACCTAAAACCCAACATAGTTTTACATAGGCAGTTTCAGGTAACATGCTATGACCAGGAATAACGCCAATTGTTAGTTCTTCGCGTCCGCGTTGATAGACCTGCATCCCCGTAAATCCCCAAAGCGTTTGAACGGTCATTATGACGGCAATTTTCTCCTCAATTGCTCTTTTCAGCGGATCCAGTAAGTTTTTACTAATATGCCCTAGTCCCGTTCCTGCAATAACAATTCCATGATATTTCTTATCGATTAGATTATCAATCACATCCGCCTGAATTCCCGGATAATGATATACGAGGGCGACCTTCGGGTCTAACTTCAAATCCGGCTTTATTTCCCTTGATTTATCGCGTTTTCTATAATCATTCTCAAAACAGGTTATTGTTCCCTCTTTCACTTTGCCGAAAGGGAGGGTCTTTATTGTTTTGAAGGCATCCCGTCGCGAGGAGTGCATTTTCCGGGCAAGGGCTGGGCGATGCAGTAAGCTATAATCATGATCAGTGGACCCCATCATTAAAATCAACACCTCGGCGAAATCGCCTTGGGCTGCACAAGTCACTGCATTAATTAAATTGGTGGCGGAATCACTTGAGGGGCGATCTGAACTTCTTTGGCTCCCTACTAAAATAACGGGAACCGGCAAATCTTGCAAGAGGAAAGATAGTGCGGTCCCTGTAAAACACATCGTATCTG
>CAYGYC010000533.1:0-2724 GCA_964353755.1 uncultured archaeon
GAATTTAATTAAGCAATTACAAGATGTAATCAATGGATTTAAATTTGGATATCAAGAGCTAAAAGAGTTTTTAAGAGTATATCGGGCAGTACGGCAAAAAACAATTGCCCTCCGGGCTGTCGGATATCTTCATGATCCCGTAATTGAGCAAACTTTACTTTCTCTTTATGAAACTATCAAAAACGTTTCTAACGAAATTTTAGAACGGGCTACTCAAGAAATTGATCTATTTCGAATGCAAATGGAAAAATACTATAATTATTCCAATTGGACATCTACCGATTTTCCTCAGATTGATCTTTTCATCAAGCAAATCCAAGAAGATGTGACCCAATACCAAACCTATGTAAAAAAAATGCTTGCCACCCCAAAGAAAGAACAAGGGCTTGTTCAATCGAAGTTGAATGTCATTCGCTATTACAAATCTATCTATGACGAATATTCAAAGCACTTGAATCTATTCCCGGGTGAATTACCAGTCTGTGCCTTCCGCGACATTAAATTTACTAAAAGTACAATTAACGACTTGAAGAAAGGAAGAGGGGTTTTATTTTTAACCGATCAACGCCTGATTTTTATTCGGAAATACGGCATAATTAGGAAAAAGGTTCAACGGATTTTCAATTTTAGTTATAATCACTTTCTAGATATTTCCTTAATGGGACGCCTGTTTAAACGATTGAAATTCATTTTAGATCAAGGAAATTTATATTTTTCAGCGCCTAAAAAACTGATGGAAGCCATCATCGATTATCTAAATATCTCGGTAAATTTTGGAAAATATCGGATTAATGATGGTAAAATTTTAACTACTTTGGATCAGATTCAGCTTTCCACGAAACATTTAGAAAAAGAAATTGATAGAAAAATAGTACAGTTGATCACTGGAACACCTGATAAATTAAAAGCGGAGCCTCTAGTTCAGTCAAATCCTCCCATACGAGTAAATCCCAATTTTGAAAATGACTTTCCTGTCATGAATACAAACCGAATGATTTTCAAATTACAGACCGATAAATTTTCCATTGAGCAGACCATTCAAAATCTAGAACAGAAATTTAGAACAGGTGGCTTAAGTGCGGAGACTTATATTAAAGAATTCCGCGCGTTACAAAGCGAATTATTTATGGTCGATAAAAAATTACAAACCTTGGAGAATCAATCACAATAAATCCTTTGACTGAAAATTTTTAGCTAGACTACAATAAAGTTATCAAAACATTATTAGGAAAAAGAGGGGAAAATTTATCTTAGAAATTTCAGTCAAAAATTCTCAAAGTAGGTGCTTTTTTGAAACTTTTGAATTTAACTGAAGAAGAAATACAAAAGGCAATAAAAAGCGGAGCGGTCACAATCGCAATTTTTGGAGCTGGAAAAGTTGGATTACCCATTGCCGTTGTATTTGCGGAAACAGGAGCAAAGGTAATTGCAGTAGATATTAACAAAGAGATCGTTAATAAAATCAATAAAGGAGTCAATCCTGTTCAAAATGAAGCAGAGTTGGATGAAAAATTTTCTAATTGTATAAAAAAAGGAAATTTGCGAGCGTCATCAGATTTAATGAAATCCGCAAAAGAAGCAGATATAAAAATTGTAATAGTACCTACCATTCTAGACGAAAAAAAAGTAATGGATATGAAACCACTCATGGTTTTTGAAACCATCGGTGGGGGACTCGCACCAGGGGATTTGGTTATTTTAGAAAGTACAGTTCCCCCCATGTTTACAGAGCGAAATATTCAACCTATTTTAGAACAAAAATCAAAATTAAAGGCAGGTATAGATTTTGGATTGGGATTCAGTCCAGAACGAGTATTTTCTGGGAGAATTATTCCCGATATAGTAAGTCGATATCCAAAAATTATAGGTGGAATTGATCAGCGAACAACCGGAGTTATGAAAACCCTGTACGGCACGATAGCTCAAAAAGGAGTCATCGCCGTCAGAAATATTCGGACCGCAGAGGCTATGAAAGTGTTTGAAGGAATATATCGGGATGTCAATATCGCTTTAGCGAATGAATTAGCTTTAATAGCAGAAAAATTGGGGATTGATATTATGGAAACAATTAATGCCGCTAATACCCAACCGTTTTCGAATATTTTGGTGCCAGGGGCTGGGGTCGGAGGCCATTGCATCCCCGTTTTTTTCTATTTTCTCATTAATCTTGAAGATCTGAAGGGCTTAGACCTAAAAATAACAAAAGCGGCCAGACAAGTGAATGAACATATGCCTTTTCATCTGATTGAACTTTTAGAAGATGGATTAAAAGAAATACATAAAACTTACCAAAATACAAGCATAACCGTAATGGGTCTGGCATTCCGGGGCGATGTAAAAGAACATCGAAATTCACCCACACTGGTTATTGTTGATTACTTAAAAAGCAAAACAAAAAATTTGAAATGTTTTGATCCCATGTATACAAAAGAAGAAATTAATGAAATCTTAGGGATACCTGGAGTAGATTCCTTAGAATATGCAATTCAAGATACAGATTGCCTGATATTTGTAGCAGATCACTCCCCCTTCAAAACTCTGGATCTTAAAAAATATACGAAAAGTATGAAAAAAAATGGATTAATAGTCGATGGGAGACAATTATTTGAACCCCAAAAAATAAATGGATTAGGAATTCATTATAGGGGTATTGGAAGAATAATTTAATAATAGGACACTGAAATTATGGATGATAGATATGAATATTGGTGTTTTTGCATATAA
>CAYGYC010000534.1:0-2718 GCA_964353755.1 uncultured archaeon
TATTTGAAATTAATTCTGTATACCTTGTTCTAATTCTTGTTTCTTTTCCTTAGCCAGTTGATGTGCCAAATGAAGCGGCTCCGGCATTCTATTCTTTGTAATACTGTTTTTCACAATTTCAACTGCGGTTTCTAGACTGATTCGATGCCCTGGGGAAATGAATATAGGTTTATTTCCCTTTTGACTTAGGAAATAGGCACCGACTATCTTATCTCCATAATAAATGGGGACCCAATCCTTGACAATAGTAGGTTCAGACGCCCACGTTCCAAGTAATGCTTTTTGTGCTACCCCGATTGTTGGGATTTCCGTAATCACCCCGATATGAGACGCACATCCAGCAAACCGGGGATGTAAAATACCTTGACTATTGATTAACAGGAGGTTAGGTTTGCGATTTATTTTTGAAAGGACTTTGAGAATTGGAGGCCCTTCGCGGAACACAAAATAGGTACTTATGTAGGGGAATTTCACTTCTACTTCTACAATTTTTTGTTCAAGGAGTTGTAAACTCGGCCACTCGAGGATAATGCAAGCCGTAACGGCAATATCATTTATATATGCCGTATCTATTCCTCCTATATATTCGAGCGGCGTTGAAAAATCATCCTGCAATATTACCTTTTTAGCTATTTCATCTTGAATATTGCGTAACTCTTCAAGATTCCTATTAGGGTTTGTTGCAACTCTAAAAAGGTCCTCTGGGTCCATATAGCTGAGCCATTCCGTTGCTTATGTTAGGTCCTTAGCAATAGTTGTAACAATATGTAGGAATTGGTTGATATCCGCTTCATCGTTATACAGATGAAGAGAGGCTTGAACTACTCCGGGAAGTTTAAAACGCTCCAACATCGGATGACTACAAAGCAATCCCGACCGGACAGCTATATTTGCCGCTTCATCCAGATACATTGCCACATCATGCGCATTTAAATCGGTAATATTGAAGCTAACAATTCCAATCTTTTTAGACGAATCTACTGGACCATATACTATAACCTTTTCAATGTTATTTAATCCAGATATCATTAAATCCATCAGGGATACTTCATGATTGCGGATTGCGGTTAATCCAATACTCCTTAGGTACGTTACAGCCGTCCCTAATCCGATGGCATTGGCTACATTCGGATTGCCAGGTTCGAATTTATCAGGGAAATCCATGAGTTGATAACCGGCTTCAGTCACTTTACTAACAGTCCCACTACCGAGAATTAGGGGATTTAAGTCTACTTGGGTATTTAGGTTAATATACAGTATTCCAATGCCCATGGGTCCCATTAATCCGATATTCCCGTGACAAACGAAAAAATCACAACCCGTTGATTTAAGATCTATTGACAAATGACCCACAATATGGGTACCATCAACTAATACAGGAATATTCTTATCATGGGCTATTTCTACAATTTCTTTGATGGGGCTTATAGTTCCAAAAAGAAGCGGACTGTAGGTGAGCGAAATTAATTTTGTTTCGGGAGTTATTAAATTCACCAAAGATTCAGAATTAATTTGACCGTCCGTATCATGTGCTATATGATCGATCTTAGTACCGAACCGCGATGCAAGGAACAAAAGGGGTAGGTAATTGGAATGATGCTCTAAATAAGTGGTTACAATATGATTCCCCCTTTTCCATGGTAAGGATAATATAAGGGAACTGATTCCATAACTTTCATTCGGCACGAATATCGTTTCTTCTGCTGCAACATTGAAAAATTCAGCGACTTGCATTCTGGCCTTTTGATATTGCTCAGTCGCTTCAATTGTTAGTTTGTACACCCCCCGTTTTGTTATAGCACCATTCCTTTCGTAAAAACTTTTTATTGCTTCAATTACACAAATTGGAATTAGTGTAGAAGTAGCGGAATCCAGATAAATGAGATTTTGATTCAGAAGAACTGGAAAATCCTTTTTATTATTTTTTATATTCAATGTATTTCGCCTTATAAGATGAAAGATTTAATTTAAACCTTAATAAAAATGATTATCCTGAGTTTGTAAGTTAAAAATCAATAATCAAGCAAAGCTTTATGCTCAATTTCGCCTAAATAAATAAATCCAAAAGTAATTAAATCAATAATATTCAAATCATTTATTAATTGAGAAGTAATTATCATTCTTTGATTTATCATAGTATAATCTGTTGTAATCAAATAACAGGGTATGTTCTTGTTTGAAAGAAAATCAGCATAAACTATGATTTTTTTATCAGTCAAATCTACTTTTGATACAAAAAGGTTTGCAGCTCGTATATCTAACAGTAATTTATTTTTTTGCGCTATATTTCTATATTGAATATTTTTAAATTGAAAAAGTTGAAAATATTTTTTCCTCAAAATCATTCGGATATTATTAATTCTCTCATAAATTTCTTTTAAATTAGAACTAGATCCAATATTGCAATGGTCAATTATTACTGTTATTAAATTACTAAGCTGAAAATCCTGTTTTCTCAGTAGATTCAATCGATTTTTTAATTCAATTTCAGAAATATTTCTTACTCTTTTGAAAAAATCTTGAATATCTTGTAAAACTAAATTTATTTTATAATGAATAATTTGAAAGAATTCATCTTCTACAATATCCAGCACATATCCTCTGAATTCTTTTGTTCGACTTTTAATCTTGTAATTTTGAGGATTATTAACAACATCAATCAATTTAATAGCATCTTCATGAAAAATTTCCGTTGGATTTATGTAGTTAAAGATTATA
>CAYGYC010000535.1:0-2715 GCA_964353755.1 uncultured archaeon
TATTTACTAAAACTTTCTTATCCTTCCTTAGATTAATTAAGTGAAATAAAAATTCCCCTATAAGAGTGAGAAGTCAATCGAAATGAAGTGTCAAAAACCTTTGTTGGTATTGTTGCTAGTAATTTTTTCTATCCCGCATTTTCTATTTATTAATAACCAAACCAACGGATATGATACGTATCAGCGAGACATCTCTATTCTGGAGAAAATAGATTTACCGCGAATCTATAATATAACAAACCAGCTTAGTTCCTATCATTCGCGATTAACTGGGACGTTGGATTGCAATCTTGCAGCTAGTGATATTTACTTGTGGTTAAAAAATACTTACAATATCACAGATTCTTTTTTCGAAGATTTCATCTATAATAAGACGCCCTGCTTAAATGTGATCGCCCGCATAAATGGGACAAACTTAAAAAATGAAATAGTTATTATCTCAGCCCATTATGATTCCATATCAAATTCGCTTTCCGATGGAACTGCACCAGGAGCTAATGATAATGCTGTGGCCGTGGCGGTTTGTATGGAAGTGATGGGCGTTATTCAAAACTATTTTTCATTAAATAGAACTCTGCTGTTCATATCCTATGCCGGGGAGGAACAGGCCTTTATAGGATCGCAGGCCTGGATTA
This sequence comes from uncultured archaeon, assembly GCA_964353755.1. Classification (GTDB taxonomy): domain Archaea; phylum Asgardarchaeota; class Lokiarchaeia; order Helarchaeales; family HEL-GB-A; genus CAYGYC01. Next base: position 636 of record CAYGYC010000535.1, read on the forward strand.
ATAAACATAAGGATGACCTATCGCATGTCGTAGCGGTTATCAATTTAGATATGATCGGATTTGGATCTCATCTATCTATAATAAAGAATGATCAATCCGATTGGTTGGCAGATACGATTATTACTGCATCATCTCTAATCGATGTAACTTTCACAAAATCTAATTCGCCGTATCCCGAAAATGCTAGATTTGACCATGAAACCTTTTGGCTAGTACAGATACCCAGTGTAACACTCTTTGAGGCAGGTGCTATTTACCCTTATTATCATACCTCAGAAGATACCATAGATAAAATATCATTCGATTTAGTTGAGAAATGTGCACAAGTGACCCTATTAAGCATTCTACAACTAGGAGTGGAAACTTATCAACATAATTGGAGTATTTTCTCCCTTGTCATATGGTTTTCATTTGGAATCGCCGCGATTGTGCCTTTTATACTATATAGAAAAATCAAGTGATTATTCTTCTTCATCATCACTTCCAAATAGACGGCGTAGAAATTTGCGCCCTTGCTTAAAACTTTCTTCCCATCGGTCGCGCTGCTTTTCAATTAAATCCATCACCCCACCCACAAGAATATCCCTTACCGTTGTTCCAATTCTGTTTAAGAAACGTTTTCGTTCCTGCTCATCAATTAAAGTAAGAAACTTGAGAAAGGCAGCCTGTTCACTCATTGTCTTAGTCGTATATCCCCGGAATCGATAAGAAACTTTAAAGGCAATAAAAATTATCAAGATAAGGCAATAACCAAATAAAACTAAAGCAAATTGGTACTCTATTAAAGAAAATTGAAAGGGCAGGGTGATAACTCCTGGTCCAATTATCAGATCTCCCAGAAATTGTAATAGAATAAAATGAAAACTTAATACCAAGCCTAAGAGTAACACAATTATTCCATCATACGTGGTACGCACTTCGGTCATTTCTTGTTCCATAAAATATTCGGATTCAGGAATTCCTGGAATGTTATGAGGCTTTTTTTCCTCTTCATCTTGAATAATAATGATACTGGAATCTTCCGGAGACCGTTCTGTTTTTGGAACATATACAGAAACTTTTTCAACTTTGCGACGAGAATGGAGAATTTGAGTTGCCATGGAAATTGCAAAAATGATAAAAATCAAATCAAAAAGGATTATGAAAATAGGATCTCCAATATACATGAAAAAAAAGAGTATTACCATAAGATATGTGGCTGAAAGAATAGAGGCATAAACATCATACGCAAAAAAGTTAGGGAAATGCGTGGTAGCATATAAAACTATACCCCATGCTGCAAATCCAATAACCATTAAAATCAAATCAAAAATTAACTGATTTTGAAGATATCGAATTAAAAGATAAATTGGCGCCAATACGGATATAATGTTAATAAACATGGCGATATTATGCATGAACATTTTCCGGGGTGATTTTCCCACCGAGGTTATTTTCCATACCCAGGAGGTACTAAACGATCGAATACTAATGAAAAGCGATAGCCCAATAACTCCTGCAAATATAATGGAACCGAAAACAGGAAAATAATATTGGATCTCTTGAGGTATCACGAATAACGTTAGGATAGAGAAAATGGCAAGAATAACGCTGGAAAGTAAAATACGGATTTTTGTAGATTGGATGAAATTAATAACACACCCCGTTATTATAAAGGTAAGAATTATGGCTAGTTCTAACTGTAAGATAATGTGAATCAAATTCAACCCTAAAAACTGATAAAGTACGAGACTCACGGAAGCAACAATTACCCATACCAATGTTATTAGCGAATAGAAGAGGAATTTAGAATCTGAAAGAATAGAAAACCCTTTAATTATAGTATTCCTAAAAAACCATGCCAAGGACCGCTCAACATACGACATAGAATCCCATTCCTGCCTTTTTATGTGTGATAAATAGTAAAAATTCCTATTACTTAATTTTTTTGTATTTACCTTGTTTAGGGAAAATTAGGAGAATATAAAAATTTAGATGTCCTAATGAACATTAGGTGATAATGAATATTGGCTGAAAAGTCCCCACCATTACATCCTGTATATTATAAATATATCTGGTTATTAGGGCAATTTATCCAACA
>CAYGYC010000536.1:0-2715 GCA_964353755.1 uncultured archaeon
CATCTTCCAGACCACCACGAATATGATTAATGAATATGCTGGAATTGAATTCACTGCCAAAATCACCGAAACGAAATGCCTTTTGAAAGGCGACCCTTACGGGGAATTCGTCGCTGAATTCTATCCCAAGAAAAAGCCTACATCGTAAAAGGTCTTTTTTTGAAAAAGGCGCGGAATTCTTCCCACTTTTCTTTTTCATTTCGGAAAACATAAGTTGAAATACTCAAAATTGAGTAATTATTCTCTGTTAAATTTTTTCCCTTTTTCAAATTGAAAAAAATTATCATATTGTGATAATTCACAAAATAATATATCGCAAAGTATATAAAAAATAAAAAATTATTTTGCTTTGAGTTAGCAATTGAACAGTCATTGAACATATTGATCCTAGGAAAAATGGATTTTCAAATTTTCTGAAAGTAGGCTTGGTAAAATGGTCGTCATTAAAACGCGTGTTTACCCTAATTTGGAAAACATGAGCGAAAAACCAAATGAAGAGATTGTGTGCCCAGAATGTTCTTCTGGTGATATTATCAATGATACCACTCGCGGGGAGATGATCTGCTCGCAATGTGGAGTCGTCATCTCCGAACGAATCATGGACAGTGGTCCTGAATGGAGAGCTTTTACGAACGACGAGCGCGAGAAACGGAGTCGGGTGGGCGCACCTACAACTTATACCGTCCATGATAAAGGCCTTTCAACGATGATTGATTGGCATGATAAGGATTCCTTTGGGAAGAAACTTCCCCCCAATCGCAGAGCTCAAATCTATAGGCTTCGGAAATGGCAAATTCGGACGCGGGTTCATTCTTCAATTGCCCGAAACCTAGTCATCGCAATGAATGAACTAGATCGGTTATCCTCGCAGTTAGGGATACCCAAAAGTGTGAAAGAGACGTCGGCCGTAATTTATCGAAGGGCCATTGAACGACGTATTATTCGGGGACGTTCCATCTCCGCGATGGTTGCCGCCGCGATTTACGCGTCGTGTCGCATTCGAAAAGTCCCCCGCACGTTAGATGAAATCTGCTCCTACACCAGTATTCGACGAAAAGAGTTAGGACGCAGCTATCGATTAATTGTCGATAATCTGAATATTCATATGCCCATTGCCTCCCCGATTGATTATGTTTCCCGCTTTGGAGAGGAACTTGATCTCTCAGGGCGCGTGCAACAAAAAGTCTGCGAGCTGCTAGAGAAAGCCCGCGAGTATGGATTGACCGCAGGGAAAGATCCTACCGGTCTTGCTGCCGCCTGCATTTACATTATCGGCATCCAGGAAGGCGAGCGCCGGACCCAACGCGAAATCTCTAAAATCGCGCACGTTACGGAGGTCACCGTCCGCAATCGGTACAAAGAGCTTGTCAAGAAACTGAAGTTGAAAGTGGAAGTTTAATCTGCTTTTCCTCGACACCCTTATTTCAGGCGATTAATTCCACCCATTTTCTTAATTCTTTTTAACTTTACAAGATATTGACCTTATTTAAAAATGTTTGATGCCTTTTAGGGAAAATTCGATCAACCGACAAGAAAATCCGGAAATTAAACTGAATTCTCCCATTATCCTGAGATAATTAATAATTATGTAATAAGATTGGAAAGTTAATTGATATGGCTATCGCTCTTAATGATCGCAAGCTTCTAATTGATCTTTTCCAGTTAATCCTATTATTTAAAAGCAGTTAATTGCCCCGAAATTTCCCTTTCCTGTAATCCTGTTTAATCATCAGCCACAGGTTCTTTCTCACTCCGATACTTTGAAAGAAGCGTAGGGAACATTTTAAACAGCCCTTCCCATGCAATTTTTAAATTTTGACACAGCGGCTGAATATTTTCCTGATATTTTTCTAAGGCATGATCTTCTGCCTGCAGAATGGCATCCGATGCATTGACCGCACTGGTTAGAGCCGGGGAAATTCCTTCGGCAAACACGTTGAAAAGGGAGGCGGCTTCGCCTACCAGAAGGATATTTCCTTTTCCCAACTTATACTTGAATTGGGCGGTTGGATCGAAGAAGGCAGGGGCGGTGCAGGCCTCCCGAAAGAGCAGTTTTTCGAATCGAAAGCCATGAGCCTCTTCGAGATATTCCTGAAATACTTTGAAATAGTCCTGTACCATCCTGCCCTTCGCTGCGGCAGTCCCGATGATGAGGTACTTCCCTTTTTGGCCCGTTTTGAGATTCGACCAGGCGAAAAATTCAGTGAAGTCTGGGTCAAGGAACGAATGGAAATACTCGGGATCGAGATCGCTCGTCCCGCGCCAGTAAGTTTGATACACTTGAAACCATTTCTGGGGCTCATTCTTATACAATTGCCGTCTTATCACGCTGATTCCCCCATCGGCGGCAATTAAGAAGCGTGCTTGGTGTTTTTGAGGTCCGAAGAGATCTTTTAACTCGACTTCTATTTGATTATCTTTCTCCCGAAAGTTGAGCAGCTCGGTTTGATCGAGCACTTCCGCACCGGCTTCTGAAGCTTTGGTGGTAAGCCAAAAATCGAAATCACTGCGCCACACATTGTAGGATTTTTCCCAGAGTTTGACTGCCGGTTGCGTTTTGGCGGGATATACTTGCATCCCCTTAATAATTTTGGGATGGCAGCAGAGCACAGAAGGAAAATTCCCAATTTCTTTATTGAGAATACGACGCGCAAAAGAACTAATTAACCCAGAACACATTTTATGGCGGGGTAACTTCTTCTTATCTACCACCAA
>CAYGYC010000537.1:0-2698 GCA_964353755.1 uncultured archaeon
CTAATAATTGCAGATTAGAACTGTGTGAAACCCGTTCTATCTGTTCTGCGGTCATCATTATACCTAAATTTTTAATATTTTGTGGATTTTGAAGTTTAATCGTAACATCATCATCATGGGGGATTAATTCTACTTGAACTTCATTTCTTGCGCGCCACCAATTTGCGATTTCTAAACCTGGTGCAATAAATGCGGAATTCTCGACTAATTTTTGTAAAATTTTTGGATAGATTCGACCACCTCGCATTTTTAAAACACTATGATGCCATAGTAAAGTTAAAAGCCCATGATATTGTTTGATAATATCACGAACTTGTTGGATTATTTGTACTGCGGTTTCTTCTGTGAGTTGAAGCCCGGTCCAGATGGCGGCATCCATCACCGTGAGGGGTAATTCTATAAGCGGTAGAAGGGATAAATTGCGGTCGATAGCAAAAAAGGGGAATGCAATACCATTTTTAAATCCAATTTTATCATTAAATCCTATGGTTGTATCGTAAAGAAGATTGATTTGGTGTTCAATTTCCCAGGTAATAGGAAATTCGAATTTTAAGAAATGATGGCGATTCCCATAGATAGGTTCGTCGATTAGCCGTTCTAATTCGTCTTTCTCAGTCTGCAATTTGATAGGATCGGTGTGAGTTCCAAACCCACCATGTAAGCTTAGTTCCGTTTTATTTTCTTTCAAAAGGCGAATCTCCTTTGATATTTTCTTAAAATCAATTTCCTTAGTAAGGAAATAGAAAGAGGAGCGCACGCCAAATTGTTTCTCTATCTTTGCATATAATTTAAGATCATTATAAGGATTAGAAATACCCAAGAGTGCTCCAAACACTGTCAGTTTAGAAAATCTCTTACGAATTTTCCAAATATGCTTCTTTTTCTCGGAAATTTTATCAACATCGTGAGTTAAGCATAGCGCGTATTCCTTCCAATCCGGCCAATACCATTTTTTTACATACGGCAAATTTTTTGGTAAATTCTGGCACAATTCTGATTCAATCTCATTTAAAAGGAGATTCACTCTAGGTATTAGAGGCTCTTGGGCCGTTTTGTCAAGTAACTCTCCTTTTAAGTATTTGGCTATTAATTCCAATTTATCCTCTTGCCCTTCGATGTAGGGCCGATAAAACTCGGATATTCCAAGGGTAGAAAAGAGGATTTTTAACCCGTATTCTCTCAAATTCATATTTTAATCCCGGATATCCACTTATTATTCTACTATTAAAGATATTGAAAGAGTTCTGAGAGCGATTTGATTACAATAGTCCCTTCTGATGGATTATAACGTCTGCGGATTAAAATGCAATTCACACCAATTTTTTGTGAAGAGGTTACATCATTTGTTCGATCGCCAATCATTAATACCTGCTCTTTCGATAGTTTTAAAATTTTTAGCGCGAATTCAATTTGCTGATCTCGTAGATACGAATTTTCCCGAGTTATGATTGGATGGAAATAATTAGAAAGAGAAAATTTTTGAAAGATTAGTTGTACCGCCTTTTTACCTTGGAGTGTTACTAAAGAAAGATTATATCCCTTTTTCTTTAATTCATTTAACACTTGAATAGTTTCTGGAAAAATTTCAGATTTAGGAACACTGTCTTCTTCCATCTTATCAATTAATAGCCATATTTTATTTCTTAATGTAATATTTTCTTTAGTGCGTTGAATAATGGTCTCTAGAAAGGGGCTTGGTTTTTCATCCATTTGAAGTAGAGTTTGAACTTTGGGAATCAGCGTTTTAAAATCTACATTAAGATTGATAAGTGTCCCGTCTAAATCAAAAATAATTGTGTTTATCATAAAACACGTTCCTTCCAACCATCCTCCCGCCATAATATAGCACCCGCATCAATATGTCTTATTAGATAGACATCTGCGGGGTATAGATCAAATTGAGGAATTGGATCATCTGGAATCGAATTATGATATGCGAGATATACATATAGATAAGTCATATTTGCATACCATGGAAGTTTCAACGATTTTACGGCAGCATAAGACCATAAGGAACCGGTGGTATGAAATTTTCCAACATTAATCTCACAAATGCAAGGGACGCCGTCAACATTTTCCTTCAAATCGACACAATAAAACCCATGAGGTGTCGGATCGAGTGCTTCTACGGCTGCCTTTGAAATTTCATTTACTTGTTGATTTTGAATTGTTCTGGCGATGGTCGGTGTTCCAGTAATACCACTGGGAGAAACATTCTTGTAAATGTATTCTAATCGCTCTCTTGCATATGACGTTACTAATTTTCCTTTAAACCAAATACTATCCCAGGCAAAATTACGGCCAGGAAGATATTCTTGAATTAAAAAATCACTCCATTTAGCGGTTCCTTTAGAGACCCAGAGCTTAGTCCATAGCAGGGCCTCTTCGGGAGTATTACAGGAAAGACTCAATTTGCCCCCCGCCCCGGCACGAGCCCGAATCCAAAGGGGCGATGAATCTATTTCTGTGAAAGCCGTGTTGATAGTCTCTTCATTTTGTAAGATAAACGATTTTGGGGTAGGCACATGGGATTTAATCATAATTTCCGCTGTAAGAGCCTTATCTTGCCCAAGCTCGTAAATCCTTTTTTCGGGAAGAAAAAGTTTTCCAGGAATTTCAGTTCGGTGGGAGGCAATGACATAAGCTTCGCTTTCAGGTTGTGGATGTAGGAAGTCTAGCTTATGTTCACGCATTAATT
>CAYGYC010000538.1:0-2685 GCA_964353755.1 uncultured archaeon
ATGAGAAAAAGGAACTCCCTACTTATAAAGAAAGCAAGGAGCATCCTGGACTTTATGAGCAAACGAAAAAGATGTTAGAGTTATACAAAATGACACCGGGTCTGCCGTTCAGTCAGGTCCTGAAGAATTACCCCGCGTTTGCAACGCAAATGATTGCCGCGGATCGCATTGCAGCCAAATGGGGATTGTCTCGTGAAATATTGGATAAATACAGTTATCTCAGTCAAATAAAAGCAGCAAAAGCGATGCAATCAGGGAAATTCAAGAATGAGATCGTTCCAATTTATATTGATAAATGGAAAGATCCGAAAACCGGCGAATCGAAGAAAGATTGGTACTATGACTTTGACGAGATTATCCGCCCTGATACGACCTTGGAAAAAATGGCATCACTTCCTTTAGTACCCGGATGCAAGTATCTGACTCCAGGAAATTCATGTCCCATTAATGATGGGGCCAGTATTACGCTGTTGGCCACAAGAGGATACGCCGAATCAAGGGGGTGGAAACCACGAGCAAAAATTTTAGGATTTGGCATTGTGGGATCCGATCCGGAACTCATGCTCACGGGACCTGCCCCTGCCATGGCGAAAGCATTGAAACGCGTCAATATGACTATGAAAGATATGGATATCATCGAAATCAATGAAGCTTTTTCGTCCGTGGTCGTTGCTGCGGGAAAGATCTTGACTGATGAATACAAAATGCCGGTTGATTTTGGTCCAGAAGGGGAACAAGCAGAAGGCGGGCGATTAAACCGCTGTGGTGGAGCAATTGCACTCGGGCATCCCACAGCTTGCTCCGGCTCGCGCCTCATCATCACCATGCTAAATGAAATGGATCGTGAAAAATATAGCCATGGTATCGCCTCTCTTTGTGTCGGTTTAGGTATGGGGATCGCTTGCGTCATCGAACGAGAAGAATAAGATCTCCCTATTCCCATTCCAACCTCTTTTTTTTATCGCTTTTGATCGCTTTCTTTTTTGCCTAAAAATCCTTTTATTTTAGGGACTTGAACCCAATCATACTCTCTTTTATTGGAACAGGTGGTAATTTCCCCGTTAAGGCGCTGTGAATAAAAATAAATATGGGGTTTTAGAAATAAATAAAAGATGTATATTGAGTGCTCATATGGGAGACCTTGAGAAAGATGGCTGTTACGGATATCGCTTTAATTCTGTGGATTCTGAATTTAATTGAAATGGTAATTGTTTCATTCATCTTTTTCCAGGAATATAGAAAGGCAGGGACGCGATTCTATTTAGGGGTTGCAATTTTCTACGTGCTTTTTGTTCTTGCGCGGCTGTGTGAAATAATTCGCTTGTATATTATCCCTGAAGGCCCCATTTTGCCACCCTATACCGATCTTGGGGCGAATTTTTGGTTGAAAACAGGTTATACGCTTTTCTCGTATGTTGGGTTAATGATTATTTATTTTGTATTGGAGCGCTACGTTTTTACTAAAACGAAATATATCTTTACGATCCTTGTTCCAATCACGGCAATCATTTCTATTTGGTTCACGATCGATGTAGCACACTATCAATTATTATTAAACATAACAATTCCTTTCTATCTCTTAATCCTCTTCGGGATTGTCGGCATCTATATTTATTTAACAATGACTACCTCGGGGGAAGTACGTAAAAATTCGATCATGATCGTTTTCGGTATATTACTTTTCGAATTGGGTTTGATATTTGCATTACCGGAGGTACAAACTAGCATATTTGCAGCTTTACCGGCGGAGTTTCTATGGATTTCGGCACCTGTTCTATCAATTATCGGCGTGATTTTGCAAATTCGGGGATTTAAAACTTCAATTTCCTAATTTTTCCCGGCATTTTCCTACCTTATTTTTGAATTCGCCCCTATTCTATTTTTTTGTCGTAAAACTTTGTCGAATATAAACTATCATAAAATTTTGTCGAATATAATCTAATCAAAGTTGTTTACCAACATGATTTTCGTACTCTTTAAATATCCAATTTTATTAATAAAGAGTCATAATCAAAATCAAAGTAAAAATTCATAACGGATTAAATTAAAAAAAAATTATAGGTTAGGGAAAACTACTATAATGGAAACCAATTCGGACGATGCAGATGCAAACCAGTCTCGACTAAATCCCGCGTTTTTTCATCTAATTTTCCTCCCAATCAAAAACTCATGGAGAGGTAACCATCGATCATTTTTTTCTCAAGAGTTTGTTTTTCCTAACTAAAGAATAATGAGGTTTAAAAAGTCAATAACGAAGCGAGGCAAAAAAACTAAACTATGACGGAAAAAATCTGGAAAGAATTAGTAAGAAACAGTATATTCACGCCTGACCAATTAAATAACTTGCTCTCTGAAGATGAAATAAACGAAATCGATGCCGTTATAGCCAAATATCCGATGCGAATCAATCGGTATTATTTTGGTCTTTGTAAATATCGAGGGGATCCTATTTGGAAACAATGTATTCCCGACATTAACGAACTTATTGATGAAGAAGGGTTAGAAGATCCCCTGTGTGAAGAACGAGATTCGCCTTGCCCTGGATTGACCCACAGGTATCCCGACCGTGTACTCCTCTTGATCTCTTCGCAATGTGCGATGTATTGCCGTTTTTGTACTCGGAAGAGAAAAGTGGGCACGGAGAAACTGCGAATTTCAATGAATCAGATTTTCAAGGGTATAGAA
>CAYGYC010000539.1:0-2677 GCA_964353755.1 uncultured archaeon
GTTCTGGTAAAACTTGACTAATGCCCAATCATAACCCCCTTTACTAAAGCTTTCAGTAGATCCTATACAATAAAAATTACCGTTTAAATCCATCGCTAACCCCCTACTATAATCACATTTTAAACCACCCCATCCTGCCTCCCATATTAATTTCATATTTGGAATACCTCCTAGTGATTTAAGATCCAATTGCCCCTCCTTTTTACAGGTTTGAACCTTGGTATTATATATAACGGTATAAAAACTGCCAAATATTAAAATTAAGAAGCAAAAAATTAAAATTATTTTTTCAATTTTCACGCAATTCATCCCCTACATTTAATATTGTAAATTGAATAGTATTTAATTTAATTCACTTATTATATTTACCTATTTTATTTTTTTCACTTATAGAAACATATGTGAGTGGTGTAGATTGAGTAAAAAACTCTCACGGGACATTTTCCCCAAAATTCGGCATTTATTTGACCGGCTTACGCGTGTACCTCGATTTTTATATAAAGCATGTGGATTTACGGATGAGGAATTAGATCGCCCCATCATTGCCGTGGCAAATAGTTGGCAAGAAAGCGGGCCAGGGCATATCCACTTACGAGATCTCGCCGAGGCGGTCAAGGCAGGGATTCGTATGGCAGGTGGAACACCTGTCGAGTTTAATGTGATTGGACCCTGCTCGGCTTTCGGCTCGGATTTTCGGTATGATTTACCCCAAAGAGACGCTATTGCAGATTCCCTTGAAATTCAAATTCAAGGCGGGCTCACCTGTGCCGGGTTAGTGTGTATTTGTACTTGTGATAAGAGCGTTCCGGGAATGTGGATGGGAGCTGCCCGCGTAAATCTCCCCACTATCTTCGTGACAGGTGGATCTGCTCTGCCTGGAAAAGTGCGGGGCGAGACCATTTGTTTTCCACCTGATTCCGAAATTTTATTTGAGTATATCAATAAATTAGGGAAAAATGAGATTACCAGTGATGAATTCAATGATTTTTTTGTAGATCTGGAAGATCATTGGCTTTTGGGGTGCGGTGCTTGTCCTATGCTTTCCACGGCGGAAACCACGCAAATTTTAACGGAAGCACTTGGATTAGCATTACCCTTTTCCTCTATGGCATTTGGATCAGAAAAGATTCGATTTGCAAAGAAAACTGGAATGCAGATAATGGAATTGGTTGAGAAAAAAGTAAAATTCTCTAAAATTGTGAATGCCAATAGTATGGAAAATGCGATTCGGGTGCTAAATGCACTCGGTGGAGGCACCAATGCAGTAGTTCATCTGCTAGCCCTTGCTTATAATTTAAAGATCTCATCTATTGATCTGGCCCTCTTTGATCGACTCAGCCGGGAAACCCCCTATCTTTGTGCGATTGAACCGAATGGCCCTTACTCAACCATTGATTTTGAGTATGCCGGAGGAGTTCCTCTGCTGATGTCTGAATTAAAAGATCTCCTTCATCGTGATGTTCTGACCGTCACGGGAAAAACATTAGGGGAGACACTAGACAATATTTCCTTTAAAAATATACAAATTAATCGCAATGTTATCAGTTCATATGATAAACCATTCGACCATTCTGGAGCAATTGCAGTTTTCCGTGGAAACTTAGCTCCGCAAGGTGCGATTACCCGCCTTTCCGTAAAACGCAAATCGAAATTCGAATCATTTGAGGCTCCAGCGAAATGTTTCAACTCCTCAGAAGATGCTTTATTTGGGATGCTTGATGGAAAGGTGGACTCAGGAACTGCCCTGGTTGTCCGGTATCAAGGCCCTCGTGCCGCTGCCATGTGCGAGATTCTCCCGGTCGTTATCGGCGTTAATTTCCTGGGGATCGAAGATATTGTAATTATTAGTGATGGGCGGTTTTCTGGCGCCAGTTACGGCGTGATGTATATCGGGCATGTTGCTCCTGAAGCCTACATTGGAGGCCCTCTCGCCATCGTTCGTAACGAAGATCCTATTAAAATTGACGTAAAAAATCGGACTTTAGATGTCAATGTTACTCCGGACGAAATTGAAGCCCGGTTCAAATCGTGGACACCCCCCAAAATGAAAAAAAAGACGGGCGTGCTCGCCATATGGGAGCAGATTGCAGAGCAAGCGGATAAAGGAGCGGTATTAAAAACGATTTTATAACATAATTATCCTGCTAAAATGAGGAATCAACATGACCTATGATGTAATTATCTGCGGCGCCGGCGAAGCTGGCTTAATCACAGGAGCCATTCTGACTAAGCAAGGGCTGAAACCTCTCATTCTGGAAAAATATTCAATCATAGGTGGTCGCGCTCGCTGCATCGAATATAAGCCGGGGTATGTTGTTGATTATGGAATCCATTCCATTCGATATGGGAAAAAGGGGATCATTCCCACCCTCTTTGAACAGGACCTGCATGAAAAATTGCAGCTTCTGGATTACGGCGAGGGCAAACTCTATCGAAAAGGTGAATGGCTGGGAATTCCTACCACCATCAAGGGCTTCATGAATACACCTTTACTCACTAATGAGGAGCGTGAAAAATTCGTTCCCCTCTTTATGGAAGTAATCAAATTAAAAGCCGAAGATTTTTTTGAAGTAAGCGTGAAAGATTATTTCCAGGATCGAATTCAGAGCGAAAATCTGTGGAAATTAATCCGATTAATTGCCGCGGCATTAATGGTTACCCCTGATATAGAACGTGC
>CAYGYC010000540.1:0-2638 GCA_964353755.1 uncultured archaeon
CACTGAAATTATTCCGGATGGCAAAAGAAGATGGAAAGGAGATTAAGACAGTATTAGGAGGATATCATGGGAGTCTCGTGCCCGAAACTGCACTTATTCCTGAAATAGATGTAGTGGTGCGGGGTGAGGGCGAACTAACTTTTCCGGAACTCGTCAGTACTTTTGAAAACGGTCAAAATTTAAAAGAGATAAAGGGCATTAATTTTAAGAATGGCTTGAAATTATATCAGACTGAAAACAGACCCTTAATTAACTTGGATGATTCGCCTTTGCCGCGCCGTGATTTAGTTAAAAAATATGAGTATCATTATTTCTGGGCGACAATTGATGCCTTAGAATCGGCAAGAGGATGCCCGCACCATTGCCATTTTTGTTGTGAAGCAGCGCATTGGGGCCAAGGAGTGCCTATTTGGCGACAGAAATCGCCTGAACGCGTTATTACAGAGTTCCAGCACATGGATTCATCAAAGCAGTGGTTCATTTTCAATGATAGTGAATCCACCCTGAATATGCGCCGAATAGAGAAACTATGCCATCTAATAAAGGAGTATGGATTTCATAGAAAGTGGAAATCATGTCAAGGCCGAGTGGATGACCTTGTAAAACATCCCCGCATTGTCGGGAAGATGGCATCCGCGGGGTGGAAAATGATGTTTCTGGGTATTGAGAGCATTCATCAAAAATCATTAGATACGATTGGAAAAAAAATTACGATTGAGCAAATCAAAACTGCGGTGAAACTGCTGCATGATTTGGGAATAACCATATTCGGTAGTATTATTATTGGGAATTTAGGGGAAACCAAAGAAGATGTTCTAGCAACTATAAAATTTGCGGAGAACTTGGGGTTAGATATTATGCAATTCACCCCATTAACGCCGTATCCTTCAACACAATTATATGATCAAGCAAAGCAAAATGGTTGGATCACTGATGAGGATTTTTCCCACTGGAATTTAGTCCGACCTATTATGCGCACCCCCGATTTGTCCACCCAAGAAATTTATGATCTGGTTCAAGAAGCCTACCGTGATTTTTATTTTAAATTCAGAGAAAAACACATTATCCATTCGTTTTTCGTCCGGGCATTATTACGTTTCGTTCGAAACCCACGATTTTGGTGGTTCTTTAAGATGGCACGCAAATTCGTCATCAATGGGATTCAAACGGCGTCGGAGTGGTCAAATCAATTTAAAAGTGATGGCACGCGCGAACTTGAACAACCAGCACAAGCCAAGAATCTCCAAGGGCAGATAAAAAAGCAATTAACATGTAATTGAGTTATCTATTTTTTTAGAAAAAAAGAAAAAAATGAGTTATTTATGCTTTTTTCTTCTTATTCTTTCTATAATAGAAGTATAGAGCAATGACTAATACGATGAGGAGAGATACTATAAGCCAAACCCACCAAGGAAAGGGTTTTGTTCCGTTTGCAACGACAACAGATTTACAGTTAGACAATGGGCTATCACCGCCTACATTATGAGCCACGATTACATAGTAATATGTACCGGTTGTACCTCTATAATCAGTATATGTATTATTTCGGGTAGTGGCAATAGGAGATAAACCCCCAATGCCAGATAGGGTAATATTTGAGGTCGATCGATATATCTTAAAATAAGCGGCAGCGGAATCAGCTGTCCAATTCAGAAGGAAGAAACCAGTTGAACTCGGATTAGGAGAAATCGGTCGTAATATGGGGGTTCCCACATTGCGGTAGTTGGAGGTATAAAAGATATCAGTATCCATCGCAGGAAGGGACCAGGGTCCATTAGCATCATCCCACCATACAACGTGGACGAAATTAGTACTATCGTAAGCGATGCAAGGTTCTTCACTTTCCCAAGAAGTACCAATGTTAGGCATATAGCTATAATCAGGTTGATCGGAGAGGCATGTTGCATTGAGCCATATTGCGCCATTTGTGGAATTACTATAAAGAATTTCCCGGTCCGTACCCCATTCACTTGGAGAGTCGGTATCATCATGCCAAACTACATGAGTTCTGCTGAGATTGTCGATTGTTATCCATGGACCGTAGCTGTCACCATTGTTCCAGGAATTCACGCCAATTCCTGAGAGAGCTGTGGCATTACTCCATATAGCCCCATTAGTGGAGTTACTATAGAAAATTTCCCAATCGAGTCCCCATTTACCAGAAGTATGATCTTGCCAGACTACATGTAAGGTCCCAGTATTAGGATCAGTGGCAATGATAGGAAATTGGCTTTCCTTGTTATTCCAAATATTAATACTTATACCAGAAAGCCCAATAATAGGTCCCCAGCCAACTCCCAGAGTGAAGTTTGTATATAAAATTTCCTGATCATTGCCCCAAAGTGGATTAATAGTAGTATCTTGCCAGACTACATGGACATTATCATTCTTATCGGTCACACAAGAAGCAAAATCACTTGCTCCGTTATTCCAGAGGGTCAAATCATCGGAGATCGGGATAGAGGTTCCCCATACACCACTAGTCCGTTTGATATAAAAGATTTCACTGTCACCGGGACCTGACCACCACCATCCACTAGTCAGATCATGCCAAGTTACATGAAGATCATCATACGAATCAATGGCAATAAATGGAACCCCCGAATCTGCAGTGTTCCAAAGAGAAATGGTCTCGGAA
>CAYGYC010000541.1:0-2635 GCA_964353755.1 uncultured archaeon
TATAAAAACAAATTAGAGGATTTAGGGAAACTAATGGATGGTGATAGCGATGATTAATTATAAAGAATTAACGCACCGAACCGGTGATACGGGGGAGTTCATCAGCATAATTTTGGAAAACTGTAAGGGGTGTCGGAAATGTGAGATTATATGCCCTATGGATATATGGAAAGTAGTTGATAAAAAAGCACGGTTAAACGCAGATTATAAGGAATTATGTTTAGAATGTGGGCACTGTTATAGCATCTGTGAAAATGATGCCATTGTCTTTCAGTTTCCGAAGGGAGGGACGGGTGTAATTTATAAACATGGATAACATCTCCTTATTTTTGTTGCTTAAAGCTCAAAAGGAGCGATCCGATCCCAAGACAGATTAAATAGAGGGAACAGAACAAAAAAATTCCTGAAAGGGAAATAAAAGTCCCAAATAGGAGGGTAGAGGTAAGACTTCCAAGAAAGCCAAATGTGAGGACTAAGCCAGAAGCGGTTCCTGTCAAGTCTTCTGGGATGGTTTTAATCTCAAGACATATAGTAAGACACAGAGGAATGATGGTACCCGCCATGAGACCGAGAAAGAAGAAAATAAACAATGCGGTTATGCCAATAGGAATAAATTGGAGGATAAGCAATAGGAGGACTGCGATGGAGGAACAAGAAATTAAAAATAATTTTCGCTTTCTAACTCTATCGGACAGCGATGGAAGGGAAACATTCCCAATAGCTAGACCTAGCGAAAGAATTGAGGCTGAATAGCCATAAATGGGAACAGTTAATCCTTTTTCTGCAAGTAAATCATTCATAAAATTTGTTATTCCCATAAAGATTGAAAACGCAAACAGAATTATAACGCATAAGCCCAGAATATATTTATTGGCTAAGATTTGTTTCAAATTCTTTATTGAAAGCGTATTACCGGAAGATTTCCTCGCGGTTTCTTTTTCACGGGCCATACAAATCCAAAGAATAGAAGTGGTAAGGCACAGGATCCCATAAAAAAGGAAGCATAGACGCCAATTTAACAGGGGGAGGAGAATCGCTTTGGTGATGGCGAGTGAAAAGACTTGACCCAATCCACCCATCATCAGATAAGTGCCAGAGGCGGTTCCCTTTCTCTCATCCGCAAACCAATCCGAAACAACTTTGGAGAGATTGGGATATAGCAAACCACCCCCGATGCCAAATAAAAAACTTGTAATAAAGAAAAAGGGAAATCCATTCGAAATTCCGCGCAGCAGACCGAACGTGGTAATAAAAAATCCAGAGAGAATCGTTCCATTCCGAGCGCCGATTCGATCAGTGATCATTCCACCAAAAAAAACAAAAATGACGAAAGCCACCAAAGGGGCAGAGTAGATCCAAGAGATTTGAATTGTATTTAGCGACAAATCGAGCGCAAAATCTGTCGTTTCGGGGTCTCCGATCAGAGGGACAAAAATCCAAGCTGCAGTAAAAGTAAAATGAAAGGCGCTCCCAAGAGCAAGAATAATCCATTTATAGTGGGATGAGGTGCTTTGCATAGAAGTTCCTGTACAATAAGAAGATTATTGGATTTGCCTAAGTTTCTCGGAGGTCTTAAGCCATTTTTTATACAATTTCTTATATTCTTTCTGTTGGGGTCCAGGCTCAAAGGCGGTTTTTAAATGCACCATCTGGTGAATCGCCTCTTGAAAATTAGAATGAATTTGTGAACCGACGGCAGTACAAATGGCGGCGCCTAAGCCGGTAGCTTCAATCGTTTGGTACGTTTTCACAGGAATTCGAAGCATGTCGGCTATAATTTGAACAAAGACGGCGCTATTTGAGAGCCCCCCGCAAAGATGGGCTTCGGCTATTTTTAATTGCGAGGCATCTTCGAGTTGGAGGAGACATCCATAAATCGCATAGCCCATATTTTCCAAAAACGCCCGGATAAATTGTTTTGTTCCATAATTACCCATAAAGAGGGGCAAGGGAATGAGAAAACCGCCGTATCCCAACGGTCCGATATTTCCGAGATCCATCGTCATGGGACCGAGAAAAGCGAAAATGCCCTCTGCGCCAGCGGGTACATCTCGGGCTAGGTCATTCAAAAGATCAAAGGCATTTTTCCCTTGTTGTTTAGCAGTTTCTCGTTCAAAATCTGCTAAATTGTCTCGTATCCACCGATAAATCTTCCCCGATTCCCCGGCTTGACTCTCAAGAATCCATTTATTAGGAAGAAGGTACATATTCGTCCAGAGACGTGTTTTCTCATCGATAATTGGTTTATTGGTAATCATTTGAAGAGGCGTGGTCGTCCCGGCTATAATGCCCAACTGCCCTTCTTCCGAAAGTCCCATCCCAAGTAATGCACATTGTGAATCCCCGCCGCCCATTATTACCGGAGTCCCTTCGAGTAAGGAAGTCTCTGAAGCCGCTTGGCTAGTAATTTCTCCAATTTTTGTGCCTGCCGTAACGATTTCGGGAAAAATGTCATCCCGCAATTCTAATAGATGGATAATTTTCTCCGACCAAGTCCCGGTATGAATATCAAACAATTCCGTTTCAGAAGCTCCCGTAGGCTCAGTATTCGCTGCGCCGGAGAATTTGTAAAGAATCCACTCATTCATCATCAGAATTCGATGAATCTGATTGTAGATCTGGGGCGTTTTCTCTT
>CAYGYC010000542.1:0-2611 GCA_964353755.1 uncultured archaeon
AATTTAAATAGGAAATAGCTTCAAATTAAGACTCACCAACGGGCTTCAGAGATAAGGAAGAGAATGAGAAAAGATATCACAAGAGCAACTTCCGCTATGACGAGATGAGAGATACCTATGTTTGCCCAGAAGGCAAGGATTTGAAGCGCTGGGCAGAACAAAGACGTGAAGGGAAGCCCCCACTTCTCCTCTACCGAGGGGAGCCTTGCAGGGAATGTGCAGTAAGGGAGCGATGTACTACGGGTGAGGCGCGGACAGTAAGTCGAGATGGCCGGGAGTCACTTTTGGAGGCGATGAGGGATAAATTGAGGGGTGAGGAGGGGAAGCAGATATACAAGAAGCGCGGATATATCGTGGAGCCGGTTTTCGGGCAGCTAAAGTGGGATGGCAGGAAGCTATCGATGGATTTGCGTGGTTTGGTGAAGGTGTGAGGGGAGTTTTTGCTAATGTGCCTGGTGCACAATGTGAAGAAGATCGTGGAGAAAGTACTCGAAGGTGCTGTCCATCTGCCTGGGGAGTATAGTAAGCGGATTGAGATAGCTATACCTGGATACAGGAAAAAAAAGATTGACTCTGGTTGGGGCAGAAGTGTAAAATCAGTCCCAGGAGTGAACAAAAGTAGCCGAAAGGGGGTGATAGCTTTCAAGGGATAATCGTTTCATCTACGGTTAAGGCGCCGGAGACAATCGATGGCCAGTGATTAGCCTTCGGCAGAGAAGGTTTTTAGACAGCCTGATTTAATTCATTGAAGACCCGACTCAAGGGTTAAAGGAGGATGCAATGGATGCTCAGGTGCAAAAAATTATTGACTCGTATAAGAAAGAACGTGGTACGGTACCACCCTATATTGAAATGTTAGCTGAACTCAAACCAGAGGTTTTAAAAGACTGGTACAATACGCGAAAAAAAATCGTTGAGGAAGGGGTCATTCCGAGAAAATACAAAGAGTTGATGATTATGCTCATGTGTTTTGCACGACTCTACCCCGGTGGAGTCGGACATATAAAAGCAGCGATGGAATATGGGGCCACCAAAGAAGAGATCTTTGAGGCCATGATGTTGGCTATTCCAGGTGTTGGTGTCCCTCCGTTTTCAACGGCTGTGAATGCCCTGAAGACGTTAGAAGGCAAATAAAGAGGAGAGGAGAGGAGGGATATAAATTGAGTGATCTTCCAGTAGATGCCATTCTGAAGAAAGTGAAGGAGATGAGGCAGGAGATGATTGATTTCGAAAGAAACCTGATCAGGATCCCGAGTCCAACCCTCCCGGGTGAATATCAGCAGATATCGAAATGCGTTGCCGATAAACTCAAGGAAATAGGTTTTGAGGTGAATATTGTAGGCCCAAGGCCTGAGAAACCAAATGTCATGGGGCGGCTCAAGGGCATTGTGGGAAAACCGGTTCTGATCAATAACGCTCATCTCGACGTGGTCCCTCCAGGCAGCGGATGGACGGTTGACCCTTATGAAGCGGTTGTCAAAGAAGGAAAGATCTTTGGCAGGGGCGCTTTTGATGCAAAAGCACGGATCGTCGTCTACATCATGGCAGCAAAGGCCATCCAAGAGGCAGGTTTTCGTTTGAAAGGAGACTTGATTCATAATTTTACGGTTGATGAAGAGATAGGTGGCAAAGAGGGCGCAGGGTATTGCGCGGAAAAGGGGTATCTGAAAGGTGACGTTGCCATTTTGGAAGGTTACCAGGATGAGATCTGGTATGCCGAAAGTGGTCATATGACGTTAAGAATCACGGTGTTCGGTGAATCAGCCCATGCCATGTATCCTTGGCTGGGGGTCAATGCCATTGAAAAGATGACCCATGTCCTCAACGCACTGCAAAAATTACAGGAGGAGTTGAAAGAAAAGAAGTCAAAGATTCCATTGCTAAGCTACTCCACCATCAACGTGGGAACCATCAAAGGCGGTGATAGATCGAATATGGTAGCAGACCGATGCTCCATCGATGTGGATATACGTGTGATTCCAGAATTGGATGCTGATGAAGTAGTCAGTAAAATAAATGGGATTCTTGAAAGCCTGAGAAAAAGCGAACCAAAGTTCAAAGCAGAGATGGAAATACTGATGAAAGCAGATCCCAGTATGACCTCGCCTGACACACCTGTGATAGGGATTATCCAAAAGGTAATAAAGCAGGTATTAGGTTTTGAGCCAAAAGTTGGAGGGCTTCATGCGACATCCGATGGTGAGTATTATAGGAAGGTTGGAATACCCACCATTCATTGGGGAGTAGGAACAAAGAAAAACAAAGGCCATGGATCCGATGAGTTCATTGAAATCGAAGATTTGGTCAATCTGACCATAGCCCATGCATTGGTAAACATGGAATTTTTGGGTTACGAGAAAAAGAAATAACAGAATACATACACTACCTTAACAATGGAGATTTAAAGGAGGCAAAGATTATGGGTAGGGAAATTATATTTGAATTTGAAAAAGGCGGCAGATTTGTTGCAGAGCTTTTTGAAAAGGAAGCCCCGAAGAATTGCGAAACCATTTGGAATGCGTTGCCGATCGAAGCGCAGGCTATCCATTCGGCGTACTCCGGTCAAGGCTTTTGGATGGTCACAAAGAATTATATCAAGGTGGAGGATCTG
>CAYGYC010000543.1:0-2610 GCA_964353755.1 uncultured archaeon
CCCGTAATTCTTTCGGAATGGTTATTTGCCCTTTTGGTCCGACTTTGCTTTTAATTGCCATAATGTAATATTCTTTTACTAAGTTAAAAAATCTCACTATCAGTAAGAATTCCAATGTTTTTAAGATATTACAATTGTAAGGAAATCTAACTGAATATAATATATGAGATAAGACAGACCTAAGAAAAGGAGAAAACTCAGTAAAAAAATCCCTAAAAACGTGTTTTGGGGCGATAAATGATGTTTATAAAAGTTGTATAGAATTTTTCCGATCAGCAAGATCGAAAGAACTAGAAACGGAAAGAAAATAAGGAACATCGTAAAGGGAGAAATGTCAGCAATTACTGAAATGAGATAGGCATCACAATAGATACCAGAAAATGAATAAAACGCAAATGAGATTAATTCTAAGATTAGAAATGGATAAGTGATGATAACAGCTAAAACAATGTATAATCGCTTATTTTTCTTAGAGGTAAAGAAAATCATCACCAATATGATTCCCAGTATTAATTCAATTAAAAAACCTGCAAAATAAATTAGTATATCCCAAGAATGAGTAGAGGATACATTGATCCAAGTCAATCCAGAGAGGTTAAAATTCACTTCAATATAGTTTGTGAATCCCCCCGCCAAAAGCCCCATAAATGCATGGCCTAATTCATGGATGAAAATAAAAATCAGACTCGAGCCATAAAATAAGGCCACCAGAATGAAACATGATAAAATTTTTTTAGTAATAGTTCTCATGTTAAAAAGTGTGGTCTCAACCTTGTCTACAACCCGTTGAAGAGACTGAGCGGCGCGTGTCCTTTTGATTTTATCGCTATTAAAAATACCCCAGGTCCCTCCGGATACAATGCTTCCAATGAGAATTAACGGCACCCAAACCCACGCGGCATTGAAATAAAAAGGATTTATTTCCTCTATTTGAACACTACTTAAAGTAACTCCTCCATCTAATGAATTATATAAGTCAGAATCACTAATAATCCACCCCATTGTTTCATTTAAGAAAACAATTCGATTAAAATATTCACTTATTGATATATTTTGGATTAGATTCCAATTTATCCCTCCATTTATTGTTTGAAAAATAGTTCTATATCCGCTAATCCATCCTAAAGATTTATTATAAAAATAAATATCCCTCAATGGATATGGTGAGATGCTTTGATTCTGCCAGAATCTTCCACTATCATTGGTCAGAAAGAGAGCCCCCGTGTTATCAATTATAAATCCCCTCCATTGGTCGATAAAAAGCATCTTACCACCCGTTGGAATAGAATAATTCGTCCAAGTGCTCCCCCCATCGATAGTGCAAAAAATTAGATGAATAGTTGGAACTCCTATACCCCATTGATATAACACCCAGCCGCAGCTCATATTTAGAAAATAAATCCCATAAAACGTGTTATAAACGGGGAGAGGCGGCACTGGTCCATCTTTAATTTTAGAATCTGAAATGTTTAATTGGATATTCCAATCTTGTCCCCCATTTTTAGTAAATAAAACGGTTCCTACATTTGTAGTAGCCCATCCAAGGGTTTCATTAAGAATATAAAAACCAGTAATATAACTTGAAATATTTTGAGTTTGAAGTGCCCAATTCAAACCCCCATTTGTACTTTTATAAATTTCACCTCCTACGTGGAACCACCCAATATTTACTGAAATAAATTGAACTTGAGTGATAGGATAGAATGTATCTACATCTATAGCATATTTCTGCCAGGTTGCACCTGCATTATGAGTGATGAAAATATGTTGAGGCGCTTCACTATGACTTGGAATAAAGCTATCAAGCAGGTAACCCACGCTCGAATTAAGGAAATAAATATCCGTAAAATAATGATAGCGAAATGGATAGCCGAATGGGGAATTTTGATATTCATAATACGCTCTGCGATAGGCATTAATCGCATATCCTACAATCATTATGGATACCAGAAGAATCAACCCGTACCCTATCAGTAATCGTCGTTTCCCCATTATCATATTATCCCATTATCCTTTTTACTCCTTTTTTGAATATGCCCGCTTCAAAAACATGATTATAATTAATCCTGAAATTACGAATGTCCAAATAAATCCCGGGATTTGAGGAGTTTCGGCGTTAAATTTAGCTGAATAATCATTATTTTCTATTGTATTACACCAAGAGCATATTTCACAAATACAGTGACTATTATTGCTTAAAGTATTCCAAGTTATTGTATTATTGAAGGAACTCCATAAATAAATGCCATATTCATTTTGGTTAACTATATTAAACGAAATGAGAGTATCTTCAGCCTTTTCTAAGCAAATTCCAAACCCATTATGAATGATGGTATTATAGGAGAGTGTATTCTCATTTGTATATAGTAAAATAATTCCATAATACTTATTATGATTAATAATATTATAGAAAACTATATTTCTTCCCGGTGGGAAGAGCGAAGTTTCAATGGTAGGACCATCATGTAGGTTCAATTCCACATTGTTATCACTAAAAATGTAAATCCCGATGCTATTTTGAGTGGCGGTATTCTGAATAAACATGTTATTACTGGAAAATTCCAAATAAAATCCATATTTGCCATTTTGATTGACTGTGTTGTAAGTAAG
>CAYGYC010000544.1:0-2606 GCA_964353755.1 uncultured archaeon
GTTCTGGCACGTTTTACGGCTATTAACAAGTCCCGTCTAACAATTTTGTATAATTTTCTATCCGATTGCATTTAATCCCTCATAAAGAATATTCCCTTACTTTTCTTTCTAATAAGGCAATGATATCATCTATGGATCTAGCTCGCCTTAAGCCAATGAGCAAATCTTTGCGTAAAATTTTGAATTTTTTTCTATCCGGAATCGCATTCATATTTTTCACCCTCACGAATAATGTGGAATTTGTTTTATTTTATCTTTATGGTCTAAAAAAATAAAGTATATCCTTAGAAAAAGTTTTTTTATGAAGACTTTCCATAGTGAATTAAATTTCGAGATTGTGAATGGAGATTAATTCATGGCACAAATCACCTTGAAACCAAAAAATTTATTATCAAATGTTCCAGTAGAAGCAGAAATCTCACCTGATACTTTCGCAGGGAAAAGTATTGAAGATATAAAGAAGATTAAAATTCTTAAGGGGAATAAAGAAAAAGAGTTAAGCGAGTTTTTTGATATTACTGGAGAAAGCGCCCAAACTCCCGCGGATATTAAAATAATTGTTGATGGGAACGTAGATCGCGTGAAATACATTGGCACTAGCATGTCAGCTGGCGAAATTTTAATTAAAGGAAATACGGGCATGCATACGGGTGATGATATCAAAGGCGGCAAAATAGTTATCGAAGGTAATTGTGCAGATTTTTGCGCAAGTGAGATGAAAGGGGGCGAATTCGAAGTAAAAGGGTCTGCAGGCAATTATTTAGGCGCGGCCAAGCGTGGAAACTGGATGGGAAGTTCAAAAGGAAAAATTACAGTTCTGGGAAATTGTGGGTCCGAAGTCGCGAGTTGGTTACGAGGGAAAGAAATCGTCCTTAACATTAAAGGGAATGCCGGCGCCTTTCTTGGGGTGCATATGCATCAAGGGACCATTATTGTTGATGGCGATGTTGATAGACGCGTGGGCGGCGAAATGAGTGGCGGGAAAATCATTATTAATGGCAAACTGATTGAGATCTTGCCTTCTTTTGTCTATGCGGGCGAAGTCAATGAGATTCCATTGAGTGAGACCGTAAAAATTACGGGGAACTATCTAAAATTTGAGGGTGATTTCGCGAATATCTCACCGAAAGCGAAGGATAAGGGCGAAATTTACTTAAATAAAGCTAAAAATAAAGAATTAATCCCCAAATAATCATATTTTTTAAAATTACCGCTTTTTTTCACAACTTTTTAGCGTTCTTTTTAAGTTTAATTAGAATGAACTATTTACAAATCAGTTATTCAGAAATAATCAAATCATTTTCATTTAAAATGAAATAGTTACCGCAATTATTTTATTATTTTAATTAGCAGCTATAGTTGATGGAATTTTATTATCCAACGCTCAGTAATAAAAAAGAATGCCGTCAATGTAGAGATTGTTGTAAAGCTTGTCCCGTTCAAGCTCTGAGCTATGATAATGAATGGTCTGTGGATAAAGAGAAATGCAAGAAGCATCAAATGAAAATACAGGATATTTGTATGAATTGTGTGGAATATTGTCGAAAAAATGTGATTCAATTACACGAAGAGAAATGAAGAAGAGCGATGCAGATGGATTTTTATAAAAGTTTAGTGCCGCAAATAGAACTAATAGTTACTTTTGGAAGAACCATTAATTTAGAAAAAACCGCTCGGTATGGGAAATTATCTCAAGAATATTTTGGGAATGCAGCGGTTTGTTTAATGCATCCGAATGATTTAAAGAAATTAGGGATAAAAGAAGGCAACCTTAAAATTTCAACCAAGGTCGGCTCAGTGGTGGTTAAAGTAATTCAGACGGAATTTGAAACCAGTGAAGGAGTTATTGTAATTCCAAATGGACCGTGGGCTAACAAACTCATGGATGAAAAAAAATTTCAACAAAATCAACTCTGGGTTAAGGCATCCATTGAGACCACCAAAGAAGAGGTTTCCACCATCGAAAAAATTATGCAAGAATACAGGGGAGGCGGGTAAGTTAGCTAAAGTAACTGCCTTTCAAATTTATAATCTACTCCCAAAAACGAATTGCAAAGAATGTGGCGAATCTAGTTGCATGGCCTTCGCCGTTAAATTGCTCAATAGAGAACGAAAGCTAGAGGAGTGTCCCTACTTATTAGACCCGAACTATAAGAACAATTATAAACAGCTGCAGGAACTAATTGGTCCAACTGAAATTACGGAAGAGGGAATAATTCTGGATAAAGATTTATGTACGGGATGTGGAAACTGTTATGTTGCTTGCCCTGCAAATGCAAGAGTGTGCGAATCGTGTAGACACGGCGGTGGGCCGAGCTTAGATAACCAGAAAGTGATATTCCGCGTGGTTGATAGTACCGCAGAGATAAAGAATTTAAAAATTTGTCGTCGTTATGAACAACCTATTACCAATTGTCGAATTTGCGAGCAATTTTGCCCAACGCGCGCAATCCGAATTTTGAGGTGATGGCATGCCTGAAATATTAAACAATCTGGTCTGTACCGGCTGTAGTTTATTATGCGATGACATTGCGATTGAAATTGAAAATGGAAAGATTTTAAAAAGAAAATAGCTGTTTCTTATAAAGGCGGCGGAGAAGAAAAGA
>CAYGYC010000545.1:0-2603 GCA_964353755.1 uncultured archaeon
CTCGGGCTGCGGTTCCAAATGGCTTTCCGAAAGCCTTGCGCATCCCATCTTGCAACCGATCGGCGCCTGCAAAGGCCATCATCCTGTGCTCTCTTACCACATGGTGGGGATACACGAGAATGCGCATGAAATAGTCCTCTCTCCCCAATGCTTCACGGAGGTGTCGATTTCCGGCGACACGCGCGGCCTCGAGCGAGAGATGCGAAACCTGAGCACGCTCCTTGGCAATCAGAAAGAGTTCATATTCGTAGTCCTTCTTAGTCCCGATAGAAAACATGCGAATTTTCGAATCGGGCACCCCTGAAACATACTCTCGTCGCCCTTTGTCTGTCTTTTTCCATCTCTTCACCCAGGGATGGCCCTTAATTTGATGGTAATTACGCCAAGGTCTTCGCGGCACACTTCAAACCTTCTTTATCTTCTTTATTTTCAGTAGATTTTTACTTCGTATTATTCTATAACTTATTTTATAAAAAATCACGAGGTTTAATTAATTTTTCGAAACAAGTAGACCATCTACATTTCAAACCATTTTATACTCAATTTTCCAATATTCATTCAAATTAAGAAGTAAGAAGTAAAACTCATAATAAATACCTTTAATTTTTAATATTGAAAACTAATATCGCTTTTTTCTTAATAATAATAATCCGTGACGAATACATATAATTGACTATATCCCCCATGCGGTAGGTATTGAGGGCGTTTACAAACGATTTGGTTTGAAACTTTTTGATCGGAGTCGCTAATATGACCGTAATATAGAGTCCCATTATTTATTCACCACCAGATTCCACATTCATTTTCAAATTTAAAAATTTAAAGTACCTCTACCTTGCGTCGGAAATTTCGGGCATTCTCCTCGTCGCGGAGCGTTTCATAGAGATCCGCGATTTCTCGGTAGTGCTCGGCGGCGACTTTCGCATATTTTTCGCGGAGGGCTTCCCGCGCCAGTCGCTGTAGTTTGCCAATTTCATTCTTGATAGCCTCCGTTTTCTCTTTACTAGGAAGATCTGCTGCGGTCCGTCTTGGCTTCTCTCGCTTCTTAGGAGTTGGTTTCTCCTCTTGGAGTAGCTCCTCGGCTTTTGCGGCATAGACACGGGCCATTTCGTGCTTTTCTAGGTTTGCGGCTAGGGTTGACGCTTCTTGATAGGCTTGGGCTGCTTCAGGGAATAACTTTTGGGCGAGATAGGCTTGCGCGGTCTTAATTACCGCTTGGAGAGCAGCAGTATCCACTTCCCCGGCTTCAGCGGGGCGGGTCACGGGGGCGGGGGCGGGAACTAGCTTTTTCCGTAAATCTTGGAGCTGATGTTTCGGCGGTGGGGAACGCGATCGCTGGGCGGCCTGCAGTAGCGCGCAAACTCCAATTACGATCCCCAGCACGAGAAAAATCCACCAATATTCTAGGACAAGGATCGCACCCATTGTAGTGAGAAGCAAGGGGGGGAGCCACCAATACGCCCGCAGCCACACCCCCACTTTGTTATAAGAGCTTCCCATGAACGTGATTTCGACTGTGTAATTTTTCATAAACCACTCAAAAATCTTTGAGCGAGGCTGATTTTTGTCGGAAATTAGGGGAAATGTGATCGCTACTCTTTTTTTGTCGAAGAACATTTATTTAGTCACAGCCTACTTGGTTTCTCACAAGATTTATATACCCGAATTTTGACCTGATGCTCTACGATAATAGACGAAAACACCTAATAGGAATGATAGATAAATGACAAAAAAGAAAAAGCATCAGAAAGAATCAGTTTCAACGAAGTTAGGGCATTACCTCGCAAAGCTCTCGCTGATATTAGTCGCTGGAATTGCGTTATTTTGTGGGCTTGTATTCGTACATCCCCTCGTCAGACTTCTTGCGATTCCCCGCCCGGGAAAGATTTAATTGAGTTAGACGTCAGTCCGAATGATACCATATTAGACATTAAATATAAATTAATAAAAAAAGCGAATTTGAAGATACTTCCTCAGAATTTAAAATTTGTTATCCAAGATCAAGTGAAATAAGACTAGGGGATATCTAAAATATTACATGAGAGTATATAATTTAGGTAAATGTCGAATTCATGCTCTATTGCCACAGGAGGGTGGAATCTTGTAAAACGTGCTGAAAAGGAATGGTCTCTCTGGCAAGGAAAAAAAAATATAAAAAGAAAATTAAAAAAAATATAAGAAAATAAAAATTACTAGGGTAGGAAGCAAAAAAGAGAAAAAAAATTACAAATCCTTTTCAAGGATTTTCTGCGAAATTAAGAGCGGGCGTTTCATCATCAATTAATTGTGCTTCGCACTCGCTACAGAATACCATCGCGGGCTTTATCGGCTGAATCTCACGGCAAGTTAATTTGTATTCGCCCTTGACTATTTGAAAGTGGCAAATTTCTATACCGCTTTCCGCATAGAGCCGGGGATTTTCTGTCCCACATCTAGGACATTTAAAGGGCATATCCGTTTCTCCCATAATCCTTGTTTATGAAGAATGATATTTAAACTTAAAAAAAACATAAGTACTTTTCCCCATTTGCGACAAAATTCACGCAACCAAGATGATTTTTGTCGGAAAATGCTATATCTTTAAAAAGCGGGACGATCAATAG
>CAYGYC010000546.1:0-2595 GCA_964353755.1 uncultured archaeon
TTTTAATTAACATAAAAAAACAAAAGGATTGTAAAACTACTGAAAGAATTAGATAGCAAAATCAGGAGAGGGCAGGTAAAATGCACCTAATCTTTCGAGTTCAAGTATTTTTTTCCCGTTGTCTGTAAGGGGAAACATGTAGAATGGAGTTTTGCGGCGTTCGGACATAAACCCGGATTTGTCAAAGGTTTTATAGTCATAATAAGGAAGAAAAACATTAATAATGATGGCTTTTAGATGTAGTTCATTATACATATTCACAAGAAAGGCTTTTTTATCGTTAAAGTCTAACGTTTGAGAAAAGGCAATGTAATCCCAGAAAGCAAAAGGCGCATCACCATTTTTAAAATGTACATAGACAATACGGTAGAGAATAGCGGCAATAATTTGTTGATCCCGCTCCCACACTTTTATATGAAACCCAAAAGACGTCTCTGGAAATTCACTACTCACCGAAGAATAGTCCAAGTCATTTAATTGAGAACAAATGTCGACATGCTTCTGGAATGATTCGAGAGTCCATATTTGGGTAAGGGGAAGTTGTTTGGCATAATCGTTTAATAATTCTACAATGCGGGGGTAATCTTCAGGAAGAGCTTGTCGGATTTCACCACCAGGAAGATCTATCTTATCCAAACCCGCCATCAGCTTGGCCATCTGAGCGAGCACCAGATTCATTTGCTTCTTCTTTCTCAAGATATCCACCCCTTCTGATCCCAATAGCTTCACCAACCCCTCCACACTCTTATTCACTCTAATAAATTGGAGATCTTCTTTGAAGATTTTTTCCTCCTCTTTATTCAGCTCTTCGATGATTATGACCCATACAACATCCACAGCAAATGCTTTCAGTTTATCAATCACCTGCAACAAAATTTGCTTCTGAACTTCCCGATCCAACGGAATTAAATCCGGATCGATGGCATAGGAGGTAATTGCACTGCCTAACAATTCCATCTTTTGAAATTGCAGGGGAACCAGGGTGCCTCCGATCGTCCCGACCAATTTAGTCGACCCAGAATAGATTCCGAAAAAGAGCTCGCGATTCGGGAAAGTAGCTTCAATGGAATAACGGGTATATTTGGGCGTAAACGGCACAAAATCTGAATCGAATTTCTGGCTCTTATATATTAAAATTTTCGTATAGAGGGCAGCTAACTCCTCGTAATCAATTTCAATGAGCGGTTTTAAGGTAAAATCCAATTTTCTAGCTCCTACTCATCTTTTTATTCAACAATTTACAAATTAATACAAATATAATGAGCTTTTAAAAAGAAACCTATTCCTAAAAAAAAGGAGTGGGATGTCAAAGATACGCAGTAAGATAAAATAGCTGCAGGTAGAGACCTCGGAATGAATACCAAAATGTTTTAATTAAGTACAAAAATTTGGATTCTTATGAAAAAGCCGCTAAAGGATTCCGATTACGGGAGTGGAAAATTTGGGAAATGGGGGATGGACCAATTTCAGTTACCCGTCTATGAATACACTTGTATGCAGACCCAGGATCCGATTGCCAAGACCAACACATCGGGGAAAGAATCAATTGATCACTGGCATCAAGTGGGAAATGATCGCATCACCTTAACTGCACATAATGGAGGATACATGCAATTTTTTATTGCAGATAGGGGGACGCAGTGGCTATCGTTTTATAGTCCAGAAAAAAAGTGCCTTGGGGGTGGGATTTGTTTTATAGAGGAAAATAGGAAAGTTTGGTCCGATTTATATAGTTCGAAGTCAAACACGCCTCCGAACTCCTATAAGAGAATTTTTGGATGTGGCTATTTTCAAAAAATCATTGAAAAAAATGAATTACAAGTTGAACATTTTATTTATCCGCCCTTTGGTAACGATCCTGTGGTCATATCTGAAATTAAAATCACGAATAAGTCAAATCAAGTGAAAAAAATATCAGTTTATGAATTTTGGGGAATTGAAATTAAAGGTTTGATCGGTTCATTGCTGACAATGTTGTATATGACGAAAGATCGCACGAAATTCGGTGATTCGAAGCCGGTCTCGTTTCTTTTACGATCCTTAAAGAACCTTCTTTTAACCTTTGGATTAGGCTCGGAACAGATTCGCGATCGATTTGGGTCTAAATTTTCGTTTGAAAGTCATTTTTCCAATTCAGAGCGATGTCTGATCTTAATTCCAAAATATAAACCGAAAATTCCTGTCACAAAGGATCAGCGAGCCGATTGGAACTTCTACTTAAATCCTATATTCCTGGCTTCGTTTGAGAAAGTTTTACCGGTTAAATATTTTAATCGATTTCAGATTAAAAAGACAAATACAACGTATGAAATTCACCGATCCTACGATTTAATAACGGATTCCAGTCC
Organism: uncultured archaeon; assembly: GCA_964353755.1. Classification (GTDB taxonomy): domain Archaea; phylum Asgardarchaeota; class Lokiarchaeia; order Helarchaeales; family HEL-GB-A; genus CAYGYC01. The sequence continues at coordinate 2,349 of CAYGYC010000546.1, forward strand.
CGCTTTAAAGGTAGGGCACGAGCTTTCCTTGAATCCGCAAGAGACGAAATGTTTGCGTTTCATTTTTGGAACAGCACCGCTGGAGGAAATATCCCAACTCATGGAAAAATATAAAAATCGAATTCAGGATGAGTTTAAAGCAAAAAATTTTCAAACCTGGAAAGACAATTCCCTGTATTTCTCTGTGGAAGATGCGCCTTGGCTAACGCGGGAGGCGCTTTGGCACTCGTACTATTTAAGGAGTGCG
>CAYGYC010000547.1:0-2589 GCA_964353755.1 uncultured archaeon
CTTTTGCATTAATTTTTTCTTATAAATCTCATGATTTTACTCTTCTCTTATAATCTTTTTCATGGTTTCCGTCTTAAAAATTAATCTTTTTGCATTTTCTTAAAATAATCTTATTTACTTTAAGGTTAAGTTACCACTTAGTAATAAAATTAATGGTGCAACTGTTAATCTTCTTTCTCGGGTTTATACCAAAAGAGGTAATTCTCCTCATACACTGCAAGATATTCATCCGATTTTTTAAAAATAACAGGTATTCGATATTGTTTCACTACAAAAACTAAATCTTCAAAATTTTTCAACCGAACGAAGAATTTATTATTTCTCAGGGATGTTATTTCTTCCCAATCCTGAACTTCAATGGTCCATACCTCATAATCAAATCCTTGCCAAGCCCTATAGGCGCTGTATGAAATGTTTTTCCCCTCTGGAATCACTTCAACTATTGAAAATGTCCTTTGATTTACAGCAACGCACGTTCCGGGGGAAATTTCCTCTGCAGAAATACTCTTCAAATATTTTACAATAAATTCAGGACCTGTGCTACTTCTTACAATGACCCGACCATCTCCTATAATCTTAACAACATTGGCTGTCACCAAAGGAGGTTGTCGCATTCGATCCAATTCCGTTTTAATGCTCCGAACTTCTCGATCCAGTCGAGTTTTTTCACTTTCTATTAAGTACTTCTCAGCTTCCAGAGCACGTATTTTTCTTTCGAGTTGTTTGACATAAGAAGTAATATAATCAATATCTTTTTCTTTAACATTATTTTTTATTAGTTTGAATATATCTGGTAAGGAAGATTCTTTCCCTTCTTCTTTTTCTGAGTCTTCTTTCTCCTCTTCTGGCATTTTGCTCCTCTCCTTAGAATTCATAAAAAAAATAATTTTTTATTCCCTAAATTAGGGAATAGCTCGAATAAGCCGCTTGGTATTGTTGATTTCCAAGCGGAGTAGTTTTTTTTGGAGTTCATCGCGGTAATTAATATCACGGGCGTTCAGCAAATAATCGAGGGATTCGCGCCAGATCGTTTGGTATTCTTCTTCGGAGAGAAAATTCATTTTGGAGAATTTCTTGATCAGGTAGACTAGATCAATCATATTTGCTTTTAGTAGCGCATCCGTATAGGCCTGATGGGGATTCGTTAAGTCGCGTCTTTGGAGGAACTGTTCGGTCACGCGATCTGCAATGGGGAGAAGTAATAGGTCTCGGATATATAATTTTTTCGAGAAATAATTGAGATCTCGATTTTGGTAATAGGTATTGATTTTCCAAATGCGGTTATCATTTCTGGGCATAAAATAGATGAAATTTCTTTCCAAATCTTCACTATAATCTTGAAATAGGCGTGTGAAAGTGCCCGGAAGGAGAATAAATTTAAGAATTTCAGTGTCAATACTGGGCAGCGACCATTTTTTCTCATGTATATTTGCGACAATTAAATCCTTGATATAGGTCGTTCTCGGACTGGTAATTAACCCGGCCAGACTTTGCTGATTGGTATTAGAAAATTTTATTAGCGGATTTAATAGGTTCTTATTGCTTTCCACGAGATGGGTCAAGCTATTATCCATCATTATTAATTCTGGTTTGCATCCTTCAATTATATCCAGCGCATGGCCTTGTATATCGTCTAGAAGCACCTGTTCAATTAAGTTATATTGTATATTATTATTGAGAAGTTCTACCATCATGCAATCATACTTGGAATCCAAGCTGAGTTCTCGATCTGTTTTTAAAACAATCGCTTTCACATAAATAGAAGAGGGAAGTGGTCCAAATCGTTTAATATCCAAGAAGGTGTGAATATCTCCAATATTAATCTCTTGATCGAAAGATTTTGGAATCCCTTCAATAAGGCTGTCACATAACCGCTCAAATTCGTGAATCGAAATGAAATCTCCTGTTAAATCATGGAGAAATTCGATTAATAATTGCGTATCCCGGGCTACTTCTGCTCCATATTCCACATCTTCTTGAATAATTCGATAAGCTAGGTAGTCTATTAACTTCCCAAACTTCTCATCACCCAAAATCTGGCGCCATTCGGAGATTTCCCGCACACCAAAGATGCCCAGTAACTTTACCATGTTATAATTCCTCGATGTCAGGTCGTACCGTATATCTGAAGGTACATCGGTACCCGGTCTCACTTTCATTCGGGTCTTCTGTGACCACATTAAACTCATACGACGGAAAAATCGCCTGGATGATCGCCCGCACCATTTTCGTGCAATAGGCACATAATTTCTTCTGGCAGAATTTTTCCGTCTTTGCGTTTATCAAGGTGATTCCAAACAGAATATAGCCGTGCCGTATCTTTTTCGAATAGGCTCGCGCCGTGGTATGTAACCGCTTCTCGATTTCTTTGGCAATGAAATCATCAATACTCAGCGAGCTTTTTGAATCCAGCTTATCTAAGGCATCACAAAATTGCTTCAAAATCCCTTTAATCTCAGGCGATAACTTATAATAGGTATTTCGCTGGTCAAATGACCCATTAAACTCATATACCAGCCCGGACTGGGTCAAGGCTTTCAATCGCCTCCGCAACCTCGAAAGCGATGCCTCATTATTGGGCTCAATTAC
>CAYGYC010000548.1:0-2563 GCA_964353755.1 uncultured archaeon
TTAATCAAGCGAGTCTATAATGATAATCAAGATAATGAGCATTTTCACATTGTCCTCTCACCATGTATCTGCAGACACGCCGATAACACCTACGATGAGACCGGATATCTGCCTACTATGACTTGCATGCACCTCCAATTTATGGCAAAGAAATTTGAACGGAATGTGGAACATTCCCGCATGATTTCAGCAGAAACGGCAATTGCACTCTTACGCGAATTTTCCCGGAAAGGACTAGTTCATATAATGTATGGTATGTGCCCAACTTTGCCCTATGAGAAACTAGGATTCGATTGGATGCGTCAAATTGCCATCTGTGGCTGCCATTGGCACTGCGTCACACTCAAATGCGAAGTTCTACGGGGCTATACCGGGTTGCACCCCTTCATTAAGGCGGATCATTACTCCGTCGTTGATGCTGAGAAATGCATGGGCATTGATAAATGTGGACGGTGTCAAAAAGGCTGTGCCTTTCGCGCGATTGAAACGGATGAGAATGGAAAAGCGTATGTGAATCGGCAGTATTGTTATGGATGTGGCGTCTGTTCGCGATCCGATTATCATTATAAATGCCCCAAAGGAGCCATTACATTGAAAGATGAGCCATATCCTAAGGAATCTTTCATACATAAACGCCTGTTATCAGAGGATTTGTTAGTGGATTTAGATGAATTAGATGTCGAGGAAGTGAATTAATGCAATCGAAGAAAATAATTGGGATTTTATTAATCTTAGTTGGATTGTGCATCTGGGGTTATTATACTTACAATTTAGTTGTGGCGGGTGGGATTATTTCCAATTTCTTAGGTCTTCCGCTGCTCAATGAGTTCTGGATTGTGGCTATTCCGATGTTCCTCATCGTCACAGCGGTTATCGCCCTGATGGTCTGGTTAGGCTACAGCACGTTTTCCACCCCCGCGCCGCGCGTTACCGATGAAGAGCTGCAAAAGCTAGAAGAATTAGAACGACTGGCTAGGGCTAAACGCATGGCCAAACAAAAAAAGGAAGAATCGTCTTAATTTTCTTTTTTTCTTTTTTCATGAGCTTGGATTTTAAAGCCAATACTGTGCCAACTCGTCGAGAACTTTGAGACCATGAACTTCAGATTTCAGGAAGGGGATTGTTTTTGGAGAAAATTGGGCGAATTCAGTATTTATGAGTTGTAATTCTTGATCTTGAGCGCGGCGTTTTGCTTGGCAGAACTCACAGTCTGTTTCAGTTACTGGCGGGAATAATTTATTGACCAAAAGTCCTCCAATGCGGATATTGTAATTTTGTAATTCCGCGATGAGACGTTCGGTTTCATAAATACTTAGAAGTTCCGGAATCATCACTATAATGAAACAGGTCTCTTCTTTAGTCAGCCATTCCCGGGCTTCAATAGCCCATTGCTTGATTTTTTCAAGTAATTCCACCGGATCTTTCTCTAACGCGGTATCATCTTTTTTCCGGCGAAAGACATTCGTCAACTTCCCGATAAAGGATCCGAGGGCATGGCGGATGCGAATTAGGCGCATCATCGAACTTTTCATAAAATCGGGGAAGCTCAATAAGCGTAAAGTATGTCCTGTAGGGGCAGTATCAACAATTACGCGGTCATAATTTTCGTATCGGTACATTCGAATGATATCTAGTAATCCAAATCCCTCATTAGAGCCTGGAAATGTTTCAAAATTCTCTCCCAGCAGGATTTTATATTCGGGATATTCGTCTAGATAATGCTGATAATCCTGAAGCACCTCTTTCGGATTAATTTCCAGAGCATATAAGTTGTCAATGTCTGCGACGCGCTCAACTTTGCCCGTACCGAGATGAGTCTGTTCAAAGACATCTTTGATGCTATGAGCCGGGTCCGAGGAAATGATCAACGTTTTTTTTCCATTTTTTGCCGCATAAACGGCAGCAGAGGCGGCTATGGAGGTCTTCCCGACACCACCTTTCCCGCCAAAGAGAATCAATCGTCGATCGGGCGCTAATAGTAACTCTTTTAATCCCATATTCTATCAAATCTTCAATGAACTACTATTGTGAATAACTTGATTATAGGACCTCGTAAGGGAAATAATAAAAATTACTTATGTTAAAATATTAAAAAGCAATAATAAAAACACAATTGAAAAATAGGAAGTGCACTTATGAGTGATCTACTCGAAAAAAATAAGCCTCATACTTTTAAGGAATTTACCATCTTTAAAGGCGTGATTGAAGGCGTGATGGAAGGGTTTCGACAACGATATTGCATAATGGATCAGCTCCATTGGAATAAATTTTATGCAAGCATGCAGGATTTATTGGGTGATGCCGCAAATGCCGTGCTCAAGAAAATCGGAGAAGACTTTGGGCGCGAATTAGTTGCGGTCGTGAAAAAACAATACAAAGCCGATCCCAAAATAGCGTTCTTATTCATCCTTCAAGAGTTAGAGAAATTAGGATGGGGCGCGTTTTGGAATGTGAAAATTGAATCCAAGGAAATCACTTTAGAACTCTTTAATTCAAATGAGGCTTACAACAAAGGAATTTCATCCTGTTATCACATGCATGGAATTTTAAGAGGCATTTCATC
>CAYGYC010000549.1:0-2556 GCA_964353755.1 uncultured archaeon
TCGCATAAGCCTAATACGGCAGTAGCGCAAGCGTATTATGCGATGAAAGAGGGCGTTGAACGCCTGGCCACAGAAACGGGTGCGGGACAGTGGGGATCGGCACTGGCCTTTGGATGTCAAAAGGTCGGTATTAAATGCAAAGTGTATATGGTGAAAGTCAGCTATGAACAGAAACCCTATCGGCAACTGATGATGAAAGCCTATGGGGCGGATGTAGTTCCTAGTCCCGGGAAAGATACGGAATTTGGGAAAAAAGTCTTAGGGAGTGACCCAAAGAATCCAGGAAGCCTCGGAATTGCCATTAGTGAAGCCATTGAGGATGCAGTAACCCATGAACATACCAAATATGCTTTGGGGAGTGTCTTAAATCACGTGATCTTACATCAGACCGTGATAGGGCAGGAATCTATTAAACAATTTCAGCAGGTGAATGATTATCCGGATGTTATTTTCGGCTGCATCGGTGGCGGTAGCAGCTTTTCAGGCATGGCTTGGCCATTCTATTATCAAAAAATCACCAAAAAAGAACCGAAAAATACGAAAATCATAGCGATCGAACCCACCGCAGCCCCATCGATTACTAAAGGGGTCTATATCTACGATCACGGTGATACAGCCAGAATGACACCTTTATTGAAGATGTATACGCTTGGACACGAGTTCATTCCTGCCCCTATTCATGCCGGCGGCTTGCGTTACCATGGAAAGGCGCCCCAAGTCAGCTTAATGGCAAATCAAGGCAAAATCGAAACGCGAGCATATAGTCAAGTCGAAGTGTTCGATGCAGCAGCGCAATTTATAAGAGCAGAAGGTATTATTCCAGCGCCAGAACCGAGCCACGCCATCAAGGCGGCAATAGATGAAGCGCTACAATGTAAGAAAACCGGTGAAAAGAAAACCATCTTCTTCCTGTTGTGTGGACATGGGCACTTTGATTTAGAAGCATATGGTGCATACTATGCCGGCAAATTGCAAAAATATGAGTATCCAGCAGCCGAAGTCGAGAAATCAATCAAGAAATTGAAAACGCTCTATCCTTGGCTCGAAACTCTCCCATACTAATTTTTTTCCTTTAATCTCTCTTTTTTTAATGAATAACAAACCTAATTTTTCATTTCCTCATTTTTCCGGAAAAAACATAAAAATACAAGGCTTTTTATGCGAAAACATAAAATTTTAGATTAATATATTAAGCAATAACACCAGATCAACGGATGAATGGAATTCAAGTTAAAGGAGTAATGTATATGGGGAAAGCAATTGAGACCCGGAAATTAATAAAATGGGGGAGTTCAAAAACATTAATCATGAGTTTGCCGCGGACTTGGACGAAAAAATATAATTTGAGTGAGGAGGATGAGGTACAGGTCACCGAGAACCCGGACGGGTCGTTATTAGTGTTTCCTTTACATTTAGGGGGAGAAAGTCAGCTGAAAGAAGCGAGTATCAAATCAGATCAGTATCCAGATAAGCAGACGCTCTATTATGTGGTTCAAACGAAATTTCTCGATGGAAATGATATTATTCGAATAACTTCCAAGGAACCTTTCTCGGATACGCGGTATCGCGAAATTACGGGCATCGTATCAGACCTGCTGGGATTTGAAATAATGAATAAGACCCCCTCGGAAATAATGATCAAGGATATCATGGCATTAAAAGAGTCGAGCGTCGAAGAATTGGTGCGATTAGTCAGTAATACCGTGCTTGAACTGCTGAAAAATTTCGTTGAAGCTGTGGCGCCCCTAAATATCTCGATGCTGGAAGCAATTTTAAGTTCTCGAGATAATATCCAGAAATATTATCTCCGCGTTCATCGTCAATTGAGAAAAGCACTGATGGACCCCTCCCTTTTAATAAAAATGGGCATTCACGCCCAAGATGCTGTCGACTATGCCTTTTTTATAGTCGCTTTAAATGATATTTCTGTAAATATAGCCACCATGTCTAGTGCCGTTATTAAATATCAATCCCAGCAATTTATTGAACGGACCTCAGAACTCCTGAAACCCGTTTATGAGAATTTTAAAGAGGCTATTTCTTCTTTCCTTTTCCGAAAAACCAAGGAAGCCCTCATGGTACTTTCAAAGATAGAAGACATGAAGCGGCAGAAACGTGAAATTGAAAATGAAATTGACAAAATAACGGCTACTCAGCCTAGTACTGATTCTCAAATTATTTTAGATAACTGTGAAAAGATTGTGGAATTGATCCATTCTATGGCGCTCTCCGCCTTACGCCGTGCTATTTAGCCTCCTTTGCTTTTACAAGAATTTATATTTTCCTTAGAAGAATTTAGTTTAGTAATTATCGAGTTGCATTTATCGGTGGTAGCTACTTTCATTGACTGAATTTAGGAGTATAACATAATGATCTTTGGCCATTTTGGACTCGCTTTCATGTGGAAAGCGAAATTCTATAAAAAGTCCCTCATTTTATTACTCATATGTTGTTATTTGCCTGATATCTTATTTTATATTTTTTTTGGAATAGAATGGACCATTAAAATGCCGCAATCGCCTATATTTTATGGCGCGCTACAGTGGATTCTTAAGA
>CAYGYC010000550.1:0-2535 GCA_964353755.1 uncultured archaeon
CCCTACAGCCATCTCGGTAATCATGCTACTGGTGGCAATCGCAGAGCCGCACCCAAAGGTTTTGAATTTAATATCTTGAATGACATCGTTCTTAACTCGGATATACATCTCCATTAAATCGCCACACACAGGATTTCCTACCCTGCCTATGGCTACGTCATCTCCTTCTAAACTACCCACATTCCGAGGATTCCGAAAATGCTCTAATACTTTCTTGGAATATTTTGTTGATTTCATTCATTCACCCCTTATTTTGTTAAAGGCGACAATTTTCTTAATCGTTCCACTATCTTCGGAAGGACCTGAATCAATTTGTCAAGATCCTCTCGCGTAGTATAGCGACCGAGGGTAACGACCAGAGATCCGTGGGCCTCTTCATGTAATAACCCAATAGAAATTAACGTATGAGATGGTTCGAGTGTTTTCGAAGAGCAAGCGGATCCAGTTGCTATGGCAATACCCTCATCTTTTAGGGATAATAATAAGGATTCCCCTTCAATAAAGGAGAAGCGAAAATGGGCATTATGCGGTAAGCGAAGCTTGGGATGCCCATTCAAATAAGATTTAGGAATTTTTTCTAGGATATTTTTAATGAGATAATCTCTTAACTCGGCTAATCGTTTGCTTTCCGATTCCATCATTTTTTTGGCAATTTCAGCGGCTTTCGCCATCCCAACTATTGATGCCACATCTTCAGTCCCCGATCGTAAGCCCCTTTCTTGCCCCCCGCCGATGATCAGGGGATTGAGCATCACGCCGGTTCGGATATACAGCGCCCCTAACCCACGTGGACCATACAGGTCATTGGAAGAAAGCGTCAGCAAATCAATTTTATCGCGAATTACATCGATAGGAATTATATCTTCTGCGGCTACCGCATCACAATGAAATACGATCCCCTTTTCTCGGGCAATTGCCCCTATTTCCGCTACCGGCTGAATTGTTCCTATCTCATTATTCGCGTACTGAATAGAGATCAAAATCGTATCTGCTCGGATTTTCTCTTTAAGTTTATCCATGCGAATGCGTCCATAAAAATCCACAGGAACCCGCGAAACTTCAAACCCATTCTTTTCTAAATATTTCGCAATATTATCAATGGATATATGTTCAATTTCTAAAATGATAATATGCTTCCCTTTCTTTTTATTCCGCATAGCATAGCCGATAAGGGCTAAATTATTGGATTCCGTGGCACCGGATGTAAAAATTATCTCATGGGGATCCTGAGCCCCGATTAAATCAGCGATCGCTTTCCGGCTCTCTTCCAACGCGTCAGTGGCTATATCGCCCTCTGTATGCAATGAGGATGCATTAGCAAAATGTTCCATAAAAAAGGGTCTCATCGCCTCTAGTACTTCCGGTACTAGAGGCTTTGAAGCCTGGTAATCCAAATATATTGATTTATTCATGTCCTTACCTTTAAAATTATGTTCATTTATTTTAAAACCACATCGTTGCTCCAGCTTGTAACGCTAAATCATTTAGCGTCGCGGCTCCCACGATTTTAACTCCGGGGATTAGATTCACCTTGTCCCATCCCAACATCTGTTTTGAGGCTTCGCATACCAGGATTTCAATGCCCATTTTCAACGTGTTATCAATCATTTCCTTCACGCTTGGAAAAGTCCCCAGCTTGATTTTTTCTGCAGCCCCAGGTAATAAGATTTTTAAGCCCATTCCTAGATAATAGACTTTTGGTTTGAGATCCATGCTTTTTGCGGTTTGGGCTAGGACCAACGGTGAATATTGCCTCTCAGGTAAATCGCTCGTTTGGACGTAGAGAATAAATTTCTCATCTTTCTTCATACTTTCTCACCTATTTCTTTTATTATTTTGTTTTTTTAATGAGGAACCGTAAACCATCCTCATTTTTTTCGAGTTTTAGCATTTGATGTCCAGTTCGTTTGGTAAAACTCTGGAGATCGGATTCTGCGGCGGGATCATCGGCTAAAACCTCGAGTATTTCTCCTTTTTTCATCGTTTCTAGAGCTTCCCGCGTTTTGAATAATGGAACTGGACAATACAACCCAATAGTATCTATACTCTTATCAGGTTTCGATTCTTTTTTTCCGCTCAATGTATTCATCCCTATTAGAATGTCTTTAACAGTGTTATACGTGAAGGAACATATTAATAAATTATGGCAATAAATGACTTTTTATTCGTATATAAAAACTATGAAGCGAAATTATTAGCATTGCATTATCTGGACAATAGAGATGCGCGATTCTGGATAAAGTCTTCCACTTCTTGTTTTGATAGAATGGCAAAATCGCCTGGGATGGAAAATTTTAGCGCAGACATTGCTTCTCCATACAAAATCCCCTTTTCAAGGTCTCCTAATAAATAGCCATATATAAATCCCGCAGCAAAGGCATCACCGGCGCCTATGCGGTCCACCACCTTTGGAGTATAACCTTTCCCCAAATATTCATTCCCATTTTCATCTAGCGCATACGAGGGATTTGGGCCTCGCGTTAGTACAATAACCTTTAAGTTAAATTGCTTTAAAAGATCTGTTGATTTTTCCTT